>NZ_BAAILN010000054.1:8718-16700 GCF_054589155.1 Burkholderia sp. 3C | reverse complement strand
CGCTGGCGTCACGGGACGCCCGGCCGCCGCTGCGCATCATGCAGCGTGCGGGCCGGGCGTCCCGTTTTTCATTGGCGGTGCGCTGGCTGGCAGAGCGGCAGGGGCTACAGCTTGCCGGCCTTCGCCAGCGTGATCACGCGCGCCCAGCGCTTCGCCTCGCGCTCGCTCGGCATCGGCAGCGCCCACGCCGGATGTTGTGTATCGCGCAGGTCGATCGCGAGCTGCCAGCGCTCGCCGTCCGGCTGCGCGCGGCAGCCGGCCACGTCGGTGAGCGTGTAGGTGCCGGTGGCGCCATCCTGCGACAGCGCCAACAGCCCCTGCGTCGACGACAGCTTCAGTTCCACCGCGCCGTGACGCACCGCATGCGTCCAGCCGCCTTCCTTGGTGTTCGATGCGATCTCGCGCCGACTGCGCAGCCAGGCCGCGACGGCCAGTGCGAGCAGCACCGCCGCCACGCACGACACGCCGATCGCCACGCCCGCGCCGAATTGCGCGGCCACGGCATGAAACGCGGCAATCGCACCCCAGACGAGCGCGGCGAACACGATAAGAACGATCAGGATCGGCATGGCGAGAGGCGGATGAAACGAAAGCAGGGAGAAGAAGAGACATCGCATGGCCGACGAAGCCGCCGGCCATGCGATGTGAGGGCAGACCGCGCGCGGGGCGCGGCTTGCCTGAACGGCTTCAGCGCGGACGGTGGATGTCGTGCGTGACGAACCCGGCATCGTTGGTTGGCAGTTCGAGCGCGTCGGGCACGCCGAGCGTGTTGCGGATATCGACGAGGCCCGCCGACCAGTGGTCGCGCATCGTCGAGGTGCCGAACTGATAGTCCTTGTAATCGTGCTCGTAGGACTTCTGCTGGTAGATCAGATGCTGGACGTTGTAGCGCTTGCCGGTGGACAGCACGTCGGCCTGCTGGCACCACGGGTTGCTGTTGCGCACGTCCTCCGGCACGAGGTCGAGCACGCGGCGCAGCACGTTGCGGAAGCGCTGTTCGCGTTGCAGCGTGTCGGTCACCAAACGCGTGCGGCTCGAATACTGCACGTCCTTGGTTCGCTCGGCGACATCGGCGAGCGTGCCCGGCAGCGGCCCGCGCGCATTCCACAGGTCAACCTGGAACGCGAGCGTGTCGCGGCGCGGCGAGGCGCGCAGCACTTCCATCAGCGGCGTGTTCGACACGATGCCGCCATCCCAGTAGTACTGACCATCGATCTCGACGGGCGGGAAGGCCGGCGGCAACGCGCCCGAGGCCATGAAATGCTCGGGGCGCAGCGTGATCTTCGTGTTGTCGAAGTAGGTGAAGTTGCCGGTGGCCACGTTCACCGCGCCCACCGACACGCGGATCTTGCCCGAGTTGATCAGATCGAAATCGCAGAACTCGAGCAGCGTTTCGCGCAGCGCCGACGTGTCGTAATAGCTGACGCGGGTCGGATCGTCGTCGCGCACGCCGGGCAGCGGCGGCGGGAAGCGCGGCACGAAGAAGCCGCGCTGCCCCTGCAGCATCGCGCTGGCCGCCTGCGAGGCGGTGAACGCCTGCCGGATCGACTCGATGCTGTTGAACAGCGCGAATTCGATCGCAGGCGGCAGCGCCGGGAAGAACGCCGGCTGGCAGATCGTGTTCCAGAACTCGCGCAGCCGCTCGACCTGCCGCTCGGGCGGATTGCCGGCGATCAGCGCGGTGTTCAGCGCGCCGATCGAAATGCCGGCGATCCAGTTGAGCGGAATGCCCGCTTCGTGCAAGCCTTCGAACACGCCCGCCTGATACGAGCCGAGCGCACCGCCGCCTTGCAGCACGAGCGCGACGGTTTCGTACGGCAGCGTGCGCGCGACCGGCTTGCCGGCTTCGTGACGGAGGTCGGGGTCGCTCGCTTGTTTCTCGGTACGGGCGTGGGGCTTCATTGCATGAACCAGCCGTGGCTGACGACGAACGACTGGCCCGTGAGCGCGGCGCTCGGGAATGCCGACAGGAACAGCACCGTTTGCGCGACGTCCTGCACCGTGGTGAACACGCCGTCCACCGTATCGCCCAGCATCACGTTCTTGACGACTTCTTCCTCGGTGATGCCCAGTTCCTTCGCTTGTTCCGGGATCTGCTTGTCGACCAGCGGCGTGCGCACGAAACCCGGGCAGACCACATGCGAGCGCACGTTGTGCTTCGCGCCTTCCTTGGCGAGCACGCGGGCCAGGCCCAGCAGGCCGTGCTTGGCCGTGACATAGGCCGACTTCAGCGGCGACGCTTCGTGCGAGTGCACCGAGCCCATGTAGATCACCACGCCGCCGCGATCGCCCTTGTACATGTGCTTGAGCGCGGCCTTCGTCGTCAGGAACGCGCCGTCGACGTGAATCGCCTGCATCTTCTTCCAGTCGGAGAACGAATAGTTCTCGATCGGGTTGACGATCTGGATGCCGGCGTTCGACACCAGGATGTCGACCGAGCCGAATTCGGCGGCCACCTTGTCGATGCCGGCATTCACGGCGTCTTCGTTGGTGACGTCCATCGCCACGCCGATCGCCTTGCCGCCCGCTGCCTTGATCTGTTCGGCGACGGCGTTCGCGCCGTCCTGGTTCAGGTCGGCGATCGCCACCGCCGCGCCGGCCTTGGCCAGCTCCAGTGCGATTTCCTTGCCGATGCCGCTTGCGGCGCCCGTCACGACAGCGGTCTTGCCTTTCAGATTGCTCATGATCGTTTTCCTGATGAGTGGTTGGAGGAGTTCAGGTGAGGCGATGCGTTACTTCGCGAGGTAATCGTGGACGACTTCGCCGAGGCCCAGCGTCAGGTCCGCCATGATGTGGCGGGCCTCGACGATTTCGAGCACCGGCAGGTCGGCCACCGGCGCGAGCGCGTGCGGCGCGAGATGCAGCGAGGCCGGGCCGGTCCACGCGCCCTTCATCTTGATGTCCTGCAGGTAGTAGCGAACCAGTTCGCAGATGCGCGGGCTGCCGTCGACGTGCGGAATGATCTTCAGCAGATAGTTCGCGCCGGCCAGGCGCTGCTGCTGTTCGACGAGATCGAGTTCCTTGTGCTTGTAGCCCATCGTGCCGGTGGCCACGCGCACCGGGCCGTAGTCGAGCGTGCCGAGCAGCGTGTCGATGTGCGTTTCCAGCGTGGGCTGCGCGAGTTTCTTCGGGAATCCCCACAATTCGCGGCCGCCGGCGATCGGCGGGTGATCGTTGAGGTACATCGCGAGCGTGTAGCTGCCGGGCTTGCCGTCGAACTCGACCGGGATCACCTGGCCGCTTTCGGTGTAATCGCCGAAACCCGTCGAGTCAGGCATGCGAATGAATTCGTAATGCACGAACGGCTGCGTGACCTTGAGCGGTTCGGGGACGATTTCGCGCAGCCGGTCCAGATCGGTGCGGTACGTGATGATCAGAAACTCACGATTGATGAAGCGGTACGGCCCCATCGGAAAAGCCGGACTCGTGAGCGGCATCGCGAACGCATTGGACAGGACTTGACTCGGATTCATGCGGGCTCCTTGTGGATCGCTGCTGATGGATGAGTGTCGCTATCCTATGCCGTTGCAGATCGATTGTGCGCCGCCGCAAGCGGAAAAGATTATTGCTTAATTCGTAGCGTTTCGGCAGGAAAACGCAAAATCGATTTAAAAATTCGATGGAATCAAACGGTTTAACTCGCATCTTCCCGTGTACCGATGACGTTCTTGTGAGCGCCGACGGTGAGCCTTTGCGGGATGTGAGGTGAGAGGATACGGGATCGCGAGGCAATCTGCATCGACGCGTGCATCGAATGTTTGATGAACTTTTTGCAGTGCGCAATCGGCGAAGCGCCATGCCTCGGCATGGCATTTCGAAATGCTTTCGTTTCGGCTTTCAAATGCGACGCAATGCGGCGGTGCAATGCGCGTGCGAGGCGGCAGCAATCAGCCCGGCGATTTCGCGGCGGCGGATTCGGGCGCCACGTCCGGCGAGCTGCCGGTGCCGCTGTGCAATTCGGGGGTGTCGGTGGCCGAGCCGCGGGCGATTTCGCGGTCGAGTTCGCCGTCGTGCAGGATCGCGCACATCGCCACGAACAGCGCGAGCACGATGGCGGCGAGCACGCCGTAGCCGAGGATTCGAAGCGACCGGGCGAGCGTAGCGTGCATGGTGTGATCCGTGTTCATGGTCGTGCGCCGAAGCGATGAACGCGTGTTCGCGAAGACGAACACCGGTTGTCGTTCGCAGCGATCGCGGCCGGCCCACGTGCCGTCGCGCCCTGCGTACCGGCTGCGCCGTGGCCCACATCGGCCCGAGCGGCGAGCAATCCGACGATATATACCACGGCGGCGGGGCCGGCAGAGGGCGGCAAGCCGGCTGCGATGCCGATTTATCACACGCCGTTTCAGATCTCCACAAGCTTTCCATGCGAAAGCCGGCCCGAGCGGCCGGCTCGATCACGCTCGCCGTGGCGTCAGTCGTCGAGCGATTCGTGGACGCCTTCGGCGCCGCGCTTCCAGTACGCCGAGGCGCGGATGCGCGACTTGTGCACGCCGCGGTCGTCGCACAGGTGCTGGCGCACCGCGCGCATCGCGGCGGCTTCGCCGGCCGCCCACACGTAGCCGTCGCCTTGCGGCAGCGGCAGGTCGCGCAGGGCCCCGACCAGTTGCGCGCCGGCCGCGCCGTTGCCGGCCGCCGGGTTGTCGCGATAGCGCCAGATCGTGTAGACCTCCGCCTGCGTCGCGAATTCGAGCTGCGCCGACGCATCGGCCACTTCCACCACCACGGCGGCGCGCGTGCCGGCCGGCAACTCTTCGAGGCGGCGCGCGATGGCCGGCAGCGCGGTGTCGTCGCCGATCAGCAGGTGCCAGTCGAAATCCGTCGGGACAACGAACGACCCGCGCGGCCCGCCGATCGCGAGCGGCTGGCCGACGGCGGCCTGCGCGGCCCATTGCGAGGCCGGGCCCGGGTGATGCAGCACGAATTCGAGGTCGAGCTCGCGCGCCGCGCGATCGTAACGGCGGGGTGTGAAGTCGCGCATGATCGGCTTGGGCGCGCCTTCGGGCAGCACCAGGCCGTTGGGGCCGAGTTCGGGCAGCGGCGCGCCGGCGTCGCCCGGCGCGGGGAAGAACACCTTGACGTGATCGTCGAACGACGCGCTGACGAAGTCGTCGAGATCGTCGCCGGTCAGCGTCACGCGCAGCAGGTGCGGGGTCACGTGCGTGACCTGCTTGACGGTCAGCGCGCGGCGTTTGAGGGTATGGCGTACGCGCGTCACGGCGCGTTCGGTCGGGTTCTGCATGGTTCGATTCTCCGGGTTGGGTCGGGCCGCGCTCAGGCTTCGGGCGTGCCGTCGATGTCCGCTGCCGCGCGGCGCAGGATCGCGGCGATACGTTGCTGTTCGTCGGCGGCCGCGGCGCTCTTGCGGAACAGCGCCGCCTTGAGCGCCATGCGCGCCTCGACGAATTCGGGCAGCCAGCCGCCGTCGGGCGTGCCGTCCGCCGCGTCCGTCTGGCCGGCCATCGCGCGGCGCATGAATTCCATCTTGCGGCCGAGGTGTTCGAGCTTCGCGAACAGCAGGTTCACGCGCTCGCGTTCCGTATCGAGTTGCGCGCGGCCGGCTTCGGCGAGCGCGTAACGCTTGCGGTTGCCGTCCACTTCCACGGTGACGTAGCCGACTTCCTCAAGATAGGTCAGCGCCGGATAGACCATGCCGGGGCTCGGCACGTAGAAGCCTTGCGAGCGCGTGTCGAGCGCCTTGATCAGCTCGTAGCCGTGGCTCGGCTGCGCGGCGAGCAGCGACAGCAGCATCAGTTGCAGATCGTCGGAATTGAACTGACGGCCGCGCGGCATGCGCGGATCGTCGAAGCCGCCGGGGCCGCCGAAGCCTTCGGGAAAGCCGCCGCCGAAGCCGTGACGGCCGCCGCCGCGCCGGCCGCCGGCCATCGCCCAGAGCTTGTGCAGGGCGTGGCGGTGGCCGTGGTGATGGCCGTGGCCGTGATGGTGGTGCTCATGGCCGTGGGCATGGCGGGTGTCGCCGTCGAAGGCCTCGTGGCTCGGGTGGTGGTGGGAACGACGCATGGTGTTCTCCTTCGTACATGTCTAAAGATGTATCGAAAGATATATATCGAAAGATATACGGTCAAGAGGAAAAATGAGGGAGCGAGCGGGGGAGGGAAATGAGGCGGCGATGATTGCCGCCTGGAGAGAACGTCGGCCGGGAGGTCGGCCAGCGGGAAATCGCGCGCCGAGGGCCGGCGCGCGGGCGACACATCCGTCAGCGAGAAGCCGCCAACCCCGCCGCCTGCTCCGCCACCCCTCGCAGAATCGCCGCGAATTCCTCCGGCGCTTCCGCACAGCTCGTATGCCCCGTCTGCAACACATGCAGCGTCGCACCGGGAATCGCCCCGGCCAGTTCCTCGGCGTGGGCGAGCGTGCGCGCGACGTCGAACTGCCCGTGCACCACCGCCACCGGAACTGGCGGCAGGCCCGGCAGCAGCGGCAGCAGGTCCGTCTCGATCTGGCTGCGGATCGCCTGCGCCACCGCCTCGCTGCGCAATTGCTTGGGATAACCGACGATCTCGTCGAGCCGCGGCGGCGCGGGCAGCGTTTGGAAGCAGCGCGCGGCGAACGCCTGCCACATCGGCTCGCCCCATTCCGCCTCGATGCGCCGCACGATGCCCGACGCGTCGCCGTGCCCCCTGGTGTTCGCGCCGCTGTTGGCGAGCACGAGGCCGCGAATGCGCACGTCGGCGCGCCGGTGCGCGGCGAGCGCGCTCAGGACGGCCAGCGGCGTGCCGAGCGAATGTCCGACCAGCACCAGATCCCGCCCGGCCGGAACGGCATCGACGATGCGCCGCGCGATCGAATCGAGATCGAACGCGCCGTCGTCCTCCATCCATGCGAAAGCGACGGCATTCAGGCCCGACAGCCGCGCGGCATCCGCGTAGACGAGCGGGCTGCACATCGCGCCGGGCAGGCAGATCAGGGTGGGCAGGGCGGCGGGGGACTGGGCCAGCGGAACGATGCGCATGGGAGCGGTGGAAGACGGCGACGCACGAGCTTACTGCACACCGGCGCCCGGCGCGCCCCGCTTGTTAGAATGGCGACCTTTTCCTGGGAGAAAACCATGTCCTGGTTCATCTACGAAGTGCCCGAGTATCACGAAGACGGGGCGCGGATCGAGCCCTTCACCGATCTGCGCAACCGTGTTCTGAAAGTCAGCGGCCAAGGCATGGCCGACGAGCTGGAAAGCGTGCGCGAGAACGCGGCGGCCACGGCGAACACGCCCGAGCATCCGCTGCGCAACGCGGACAACCCGCACGTGTTCCCGATCCCCTATGCCGATTCGATGATCCTGGTCGGCTTCATCTTCGAGACGAAGCGCGAGGGGCAGCAACTGGTGGTGTCGCCGGTGGACATGCCCTGGCTCGACGACGCCGACACCGACGCATAAGCGATGACGTCGGCAATCACGCGAGCGAAACACCCCGCATGAAATCGTTCGACGGCAAGCTCGCCGTCATCACCGGCGCGGGCTCGGGCATCGGCCGCAGCCTCGCCCGCGCGCTGGCGAATGCCGGCTGCCATCTGGCGCTGTCGGATCTCGATCCGGACAGCCTGGCCGACACGGCCGCGCTGTGCGCCAAGGCCGGTGTCGCCGTCTCGCAGCACTGCGTGGACGTGGGCGACCGCGACGCCATGATGGCCTGGGCGCGCGACGTCAAGGCGCGCCACGGCGCGATCCATCTGGTCTTCAACAATGCCGGCGTGTCGCTCACGGCGCTGGCGGCCACGATGTCGATCGACGATTTCGAATGGCTGATGCGCGTGAATTTCTGGGGCGTGGTGAACGGCACCCAGGCGTTCCTGCCGTACCTGATCGAATCGGGCGACGGCCACATCGTCAACCTCTCCAGCATCTTCGGCCTGGTGGCCGCACCGACGCAAAGCGCCTACAACGCGAGCAAGTTCGCGGTGCGCGGCTATACGGAATCCTTGCGAATGGAACTGGAACTGATGCGCGTGCCGGTCAGCGCGAC
>NZ_BAAILN010000054.1:2553-8551 GCF_054589155.1 Burkholderia sp. 3C | reverse complement strand
GCATCGCCACAGCGGCAACCAGACGATCAATGTCACGTCGCCCGACGCGGTGGCCGAGCGCATCCTGCGCGGCGTGCGCCGCAACGCGCGGCGCGTGGTGATCGGGCGCGATGCGCGCCTCGTCTACTGGCTCAGTGCGTGCCTCGGAGCGGCGTATCAGCGGATCTTCGTGAAGGCGTATCGGCGCGGTTCGATGGCCGGCGGGCGCGACGCCTGATGCCGCGCGGCCTCACTTCCCGGGATCGAGCAGATTCGATGTGAAATCGCATGACTGCGCCGCGAGCTTCGCCACGGCGGCGCTCAGCGTATGTGGCTCGTCGCCGCGATGCATGGCGAGATAGCGGATCGGCGGCAAGGCCGGCGTGGTGACCACCTCGACCAGCGCGCCCTGTTCGAGCATGCGCGAGAGGCAGGCGCGCGGCAGGTAGGTGATGCCGAGCCCCGACAGCGCCAGCCCGATCTGCGCGATCAGGCTGCTGCTGGCCAGCGTCTTCTGCAAGGCCACGCCCTGCGTTTCGAGGAAACGGCTGTAGACATGGCCGGTGCCGGACAGGCCGCCTTGCAGGATCAACTGGAACTGCGCGATGTCGGCCAGCGCGATGCGCCGCTTGCGCGGCGCGAGGTGGGCCGCGCACATCCACGCGTTCTCCACGTGGCCGACGAGCGTGGCCGAGAACGCCTCGACCTCGTGCGTCTGCGGCACGATGATCACGTCCACCGTGCCCGCCGCGAGCCGCTCGCGCAGCGTGGCGTTCAGATCGACCTCCGCCTCCACCGTGACCTTCGGATATTCGGCCTGGATCGCCGCGATCAGGCGCGGCAGCCAGGTCAACGCGGTCAGCTCCGTCACGCCGATGCGGATCTGGCGCACCAGCGAGGTTTTCGAGCTGATGCGCTCGACCACCCGGTCGCGCTGTTCGAGCAGCGCCTGCGCGTAATCGAAGAATTCGCTGCCCTTTTCGGTCAGCCGCGCGCTGCGGTTCGCCCGGTCGAACACCGCGATGTCGAACGCGCGCTCCAGCTCCTGCACGCGCTTCGAGATCGCCGATTGCGTGGTGTTCAGCCGCGCGGCGGCGGCCTCGAACGAACCGAGCTTGACGATCCAGTACAGCGCTTCCATTTGCTTGAAAGTCAGCATGGCGAACACATGGATGAATGAAAGCGATAGTTTCCCATAACTAAATATCGCTTTTTTCGTTTCTTTTGGCTGCTTATGTTTGGCCCATCGCATGCCGCATGCATGCCAACCGCCAGCCTCTGGAGACACCATGGACTCCGTCATCGACACCCCTCACCCCGCCCGGGCCGAGCGCAAGCCGCGCATCAGCCTCGCCTGGCAAATCCTGATCGGCCTGGTAGCCGGCATCGCGGTGGGGGTGGTGCTGAACCACGCGCCGCAACTGCGCGCCCAGGCGATCGACGGCCTGCTGCAACCGGCCGGCGACATCTTCATCCGCCTGATCAAGATGGTGGTGGTGCCGATCGTGTTCACCAGCATGGTGGTGGGCATCGCGGGCGTGGGCGACGGGCGCTCGCTCGGCCGCATCGGCCTGAAGACGCTGATCTACTTCGAGATCGTCACGACGCTCGCGATCGTGATCGGCCTGGTGCTCGGCAACCTGCTGCATCCGGGCGTGGGCACCGACCTGTCGCAACTCTCGCACACCGATATCGCGCGCTTCCAGCAGACCTCGCAACAAACGCAGGGCCATCACGGCTTCATGGCGCTGTTGCTCGGCATCATTCCCGACAACATCGTGATGTCGATGGGGCGCGGCGACCTGCTGCCGGTGATCTTCTTCTCGGTGCTGTTCGGGCTCGGCCTGCAGACGGTGCCGGCCGAATATCGCGCGCCGGTGCTGGCCACCTTCAAGGGCATCGGCGACACCATGTTCAAGGTGACCGGCATGGTGATGCGCTACGCGCCGATCGGCGTGTGCGCGCTGATCGCGATCACGGTGGCGAACTTCGGTTTCGGCTCGCTGCTGCCGCTGATCAAGCTGGTGGCCGTGACCTATCTGGCGATCGTGCTGTTTGCCGTCTGCGTGCTCGGTGTGACGGCCCGTTTGTTCGGATTCCGTATCTTCACGCTGCTGCGCGTGATCAAGGACGAACTGATCATCGCGTTCTCTACCTGCAGTTCGGCCTCGGTGCTGCCGCAACTGATGAAGAAGATGGAGGACTACGGCGTGCCCAAGAGCATCACCACGTTCGTGGTGCCCACCGGCTACACGTTCAACCTCGACGGCGCATCGATCTATCTCGGCATCGGCACGCTGTTCGTCGCGCAGCTCTACGGCGTGCACTTGGGCCTGCAGGAGCAGCTCGTGCTGGTGCTCACGATGGTCGTGACGTCGAAGGGCGCGGCCGGCGTGCCGGGCTTCATGTTCGTGATCCTGCTGACCACGCTCGCCAGCGCCGGCCTGCCGCTCGAAGGGCTGGCGCTCATCGCCGGCGTCGATCGCATCATGGACATGGGCCGCACCGCGCTGAACGTGGTCGGCAACGCGCTGGCGCCGCTCGTGATCGCGAAATGGGAGCGCCAGTACGACGCCGAAAAGGGTCGGGCCTACCTCGCGTCGCTGGACGCCTGAGGCGCGCCGCCCGCGCTTCGTGCCGACTTCGTTTTTACCGGATTCACTTTCAGGAACCACTCAGATGAACAGCCAGGGACACCTGTTTTCCGATTCCCTCATGGAGCAGATCAAGCAGCGCTTTCATTACGTCGATCGCGATATCGACGGCAGCGAGCGGCTGTTTTTCGACAACGCCGGCGGCTCGTTCCGCCTGAAGGCGGCCTCCGAGGCGTTCGCGCGCATCGACGCGCTGCCGGATTGCCCCGAACGCATCCATGCGCGCGCGCGGTTCCTGCAGGACGTGCAGGCGAAGGGCGAGGCCGACGTGCGCCATATCTTCAACGCGCGCGGCGGCAGCGTGTACCTGTCGCTGACGGCGTCGGCCGCGATGTTCGAGATGGTGCGCGCGGTCATGGAGAACGTGCCCGGCAACAACGCCGTGACCACGATCCTGGAGCACCCGTCGTCGTTCGACGCGATGCAGCGCTACTGCGAACGCACCGGCAAGGCGCTGCGCGTCGCGCCGAGCAACCCCGAAACAGGCGGCGTGGATGCGGACGCGATCGTCTCGCTGATCGACGACGACACCACGCTGTTGAGCGTGATGTACGCGTCGAACATCTCGGGCGCGAAGCTCGACATCGCGGCAATCGTCGAGCGCGCCCGCGCGCGCAAGCCTGGCCTGTTCATCATCGTGGACGCCGTGCAGCACGCGCCGCACGCCGCGATCGACCTGCAGAAGACGCCGGTGGACGGCATCAACTTCGCGCCGTACAAGTTCTTCGGCTGCCGGGGCGCGGGCGTGACCTGGCTGTCGGAGCGGCTCGCGACGCTGCCGCATCACCGGCTCGACGCGAAGGCGCCCGACGTGTGGGAACTCGGCAGCCCGACGCCGGCGCATTTCGAGGTGGTCAGTGCGATCGTCGATTACGTGGCGTGGATCGGCGCGCAATTCAGCGATGCGCACGAGCGCCGCGAGCAATTCGTGCAGGGCATGCAGCGCATCGAGGCGCACGAGCGCGCGTTGCTCGTGCTGCTGCTCGACGGCACGCCGGTGCAGCGCGGGCTGCGCGCGATCGACGGCGTGTCGGTGTTCTGGGATCACGACGACCTGACGCGCCGCGACCTGATCGCCGGCATCGGCTTCAAGGGGCTGGACCCGACGGCCGCCGTGCGCGAATACGCGAAGCGTGGCGTGATCGTCTACGAGCGGATCGGCACGAGCCTTTACTCGGGCCGCATGCTGCGGTCGTTCGGCCTGGAAGGGGCGGTGCGCATCTCGCCGCTGCACTGCCACGCGCCGCGCGACATCGAACGCTTCCTGGCCGTGACGGCCGAGATCGCCGCCGCGATCTGAACCTGCCTCACCCCCGCGGCCCCGCCGTGGACCCCCGCACCACCAACCACGGCGCCGACGTCACGCGCGTGCGCGCCGGCCCGGCCTGCGCGTCGGCGCCGTTGGCTTCGGCCTCGATCAGTTCGCCGAGCAGTTCCACCGCCAGCGCGGCCGCTTCGGCGGTCGGCACGGCCACCGTGGTCAGCGCGGGCCGCGATTCGCGCGCGAGCTGGATGTCGGTGATGCCGACCACCGACAACTGCGCCGGCACTGCCAGCCCCGCATCGGCGGCGGCGTGCATCGCGCCGAGCGCGGGCAGGTCGTTGGTGGTGAACAGCGCGGTCAGCTCCGGGTGCGCGCCGAGCAGCGCGCGCGCGGCCTCGTAGCCGCCCTGGATCGTGTCCGGCCCGTAGCGCAGCGGCGCGGCCGCGCCGTCGAGGCCGGCCGCCGCGAGCGCGTCGAGAAAGCCCTCGTAGCGCGCCGCGTGGATGCCCGTCACCTTGCTGCCGACGATCGCGCCGATCCGGCGATGCCCGAGTTCGAGCAGATGCCGCGCGGCCAGCTCGCCCGCGCGCCGGAAATCCACCGCCACGCTCGGCAGCGCCGGCGCGGCCTCGGGGCGCTCCCACATGCACAACACCACCGGCGTGCCGCGCTCCATGGTGCGGTGCAGGTCGTCGAGATCGAGGTTGGCGTTCATCACCAGCACGCCCTCGGACAGCGTGCCGGCGATCTGCTGCAGATACGCGCGCCCGATGTCGGGATCGTTCTCGGTGTTGCAGATGATCAGGAACCGCCCGCTGCGGCGCAGCGCATGCTCCACCGCGAGCGCGAACTCGGGGTAGAACGGGTTCGCGATGCTCGACACCATCAGCGCGAGCGTGGGCGCGCGCCCCTCTGCCAGCGCACGCGCGGCCAGGTGCGGGCGGTAGCCGAGCGCCTCGACGGCGGCCAGCACGCGCTCGCGCGTCTTCGCGCCCACCCGGCCGCGGTTGCGCAATACGTTGGAGACGGTCGCGGGCGTGACGCCCGCCGCCTGGGCGACTTCGTTCAGCGTGGTCATCGAGGTGTTTAGTATCTGGGACGGCGTGTTCAGTATTTGCATGGCAACGCGGCGCCGTTGCATCATGGCCCCGCAATCAGAACGCATGACAAGCAATACGGAGACGAAACAACCGATCGGCCACAGGTCGGTTTTTTCGATTGCAGATGATTAAGCGCTTAACCACGATGAGCGCGATTACATCATGGAGACGCAGCAATGGCGAGCATTTCGTTGGCCGGCGTGCAAAAAGCCTACGGGCACGGCGCGCCCGTCATCCACGGGATCGACCTGGAGATCGGCGCGCACGAGTTCTGCGTGTTCCTCGGCCCGTCGGGCTGCGGCAAATCCACCTTGCTGCGGATGATCGCGGGGCTGGAGGACGTGACCGAGGGCGACGTGCATATCGACGGGCGGCGCGTGAACGACGTGCCGGCCGCGCAACGCGGCGTGGCGATGGTGTTCCAGAGCTACGCGCTGTTTCCGCACATGACCGTCTACGAGAACATCGCGTTCGGCCTGCGCCTGGCAAAGACGCCGAAGGCCGAGATCGACACGCGGGTGCGCGACGCGGCCCGCATCCTGCAACTCGACGCGCTGCTCGACCGCTATCCGAAGGCGCTGTCGGGCGGCCAGCGCCAGCGCGTCGCGATCGGCCGCGCGATCGTGCGCGAGCCGGGCGTGTTCCTGTTCGACGAGCCGCTGTCGAATCTCGACGCGACGCTGCGCGGCCAGACCCGCATCGAAATCGGCCGCCTGCACCGGCAGTTCAAGGGCGCAAGCGTGGTCTACGTGACGCACGACCAGATCGAGGCGATGACGCTGGCCGACAAGATCGTGCTGCTGCAGGCCGGCGCGGACGCCGAGCGCCACGGCAGCATCGCGCAGGTCGGCGCGCCGCTGGCGCTGTATCACCGGCCGGCGAGCCTGTTCGTGGCGGGCTTCATCGGCTCGCCGCGCATGAACTTCCTGCGCGCGACGGTGGAAGCGTCGGCGCCCGGCGCGGTGACCGTGCGGCTCGACGCGAGCGGCGAGACGGTGGCG
>NZ_BAAILN010000054.1:0-2387 GCF_054589155.1 Burkholderia sp. 3C | reverse complement strand
CGGCGCGGCGGCGCGCCCGCACGCCGCGCCGGGCCTCGCGCTGACGCGCCGCGTGGCGCTCGTCGAAGCGCTCGGCGAGCACAGCTACGTGCACCTGGAGCAGCACGACGGCGGCACGCTGATCGCCAAGGCCCCGGGCGAATGGCGCGTCGCGCCGGGCGACATCGTCACGGTGCGCGCGCCCGCTACCGCCTGCCACCTGTTTGCTGCCGACGGTTTCGTCGTCGCGCCGCTGGCGGCGCGCGCGCTCGAACCGCTTCCCATCATCTGACGCTCACCAACGAGGATCGACCGATGCGCCTTGGCGTTTGCTATTACCCGGAGCACTGGCCCGAAGCCATGTGGAAAGACGATGCCGCGCGCATGAAGGCGCTCGGTATCGAGCAGGTACGAATCGCGGAATTCGCGTGGAGCCGGATCGAACCGTCGCCCGGCGAATTCGACTGGGGCTGGCTCGACCGCGCGATCGACACGCTCGGCGCGGCGGGCCTGCAGGTGGTGATGTGCACGCCCACCGCGACGCCGCCGAAATGGCTGATCGACCGCCATCCCGAGATCCTGCCGGTGGGCGCGGACGGCCGGCGGCGCGCGTTCGGCTCGCGGCGTCACTACGATTTTTCGTCGCCCGATTACTTCGAGGCGTCGCGGCGGATTTGCGAGGCGGTGGCGCAGCGCTACGGGCAGCATCCGGCCGTCGCCTACTGGCAGACCGACAACGAATACGGCTGCCACCACACCGTGCTCAGTTATTCGCCGGCCGCGGTGGCGCGCTTCCGGCTCTGGCTGCGCGAGCGTTACGGCAGCGTCGATGCGCTGAACCAGGCCTGGGGCACGGTGTTCTGGAGCATGGAATACCGCAGCTTCGACGAGATCGACGCGCCCGTCGGCACGGTGACCGAGGCGCAGCCGTCGCACCGGCTCGACTACCGCCGCTTCGCTTCCGACGAAGTGCGCCGCTACAACCGCATGCAGGTGGACATCATTCGCGCGCACTCGCCGCAGCGGCCGGTGGCGCACAACTTCATGCAGTTGTTCACGGAGTTCGACCACTATCCGGTGGCCGCCGATCTCGACGTGGCGAGCTGGGACAGCTACCCGCTCGGCGCGCTGGAGGAGCAGTGGTACGCGCCCGAGGTCAAGGCGCGCTACCTGCGCACCGGACATCCCGATTTCGCGTCGTTCAATCACGACCTGTATCGCGGCATGTCGAAGCTGCCGTTCTGGGTGATGGAGCAGCAGCCGGGGCCGGTGAACTGGGCGCAATGGAACCCCGCGCCGCTGCCCGGCATGGTGCGGCTCTGGAGCTGGGAGGCGTTCGCGCACGGTGCGGGCTGCGTGTCCTATTTCCGCTGGCGGCAGGCGCCGTTCGCGCAGGAGCAGATGCACGCGGGGCTGAACACGCCCGACAACCGGCTCGACGTGGGCGGCAGCGAGGCCGCGCAGGTGGCCGACGAGTTGCGCGCGCTGCTGGCCGAACACGGCGGCGATGCCACGGCGGCGGTGTCGGCGCGCATCGCGCTGCTGTTCGATTACCCGGCCAAATGGCTGTTCGAGATCCACCCGCAGGGCGCCGATTTCCACTATCCGCGTTTCGCCGTGGAGTATTACTCGGCGCTGCGCTCGCTCGGCTTCGATGTCGACGTGGTGCCGGTCGACGCACCGCTCGACGGCTATTCGATGATCGTCGTGCCGCCGCTGCCGATCCTGCCCGACGCGCTGGCGCAGCGGCTCGCGGCCAGCGGCGCGCAGGTGGTGCTCGGGCCGCGCACCGGCTCCAAGACGCCGAGCCTGCAGATCCCCGCCAACCTGCCGCCCGGCGCGCTTGCCGCTGGCCCGCTGCCGATCCGCGTATGGCGCGTCGAATCGCTGCGGCCGAACGTCGAAGAGCCGGTGCGGATCGCAGCGGCCACCGACGACGCGGCGTTCGACGGCCGCGCGCGCCACTGGCGCGACCTGCTTGAAGCAGGCGACGCCGCCACCGAAACCCGCGCGCAGTTCGGCGACGGCCATCCGGCCTACGTGCGTCACGGCGCGTTCCACTACCTGGCGAGCCTGTTCGACGACGCCACCACCGCGCGGCTGTTCGCGCGCATCGCACGCGAAGCGGGCCTCGCGCCGGTGGCGCTCGGCGACGCGGTGCGCGTGAGCCGGCGCGGCGCGCTGACCTGGGTGTTCAACTACGGCCCGGCCGCGCACGAACTCGACGCGGCGGTGCCCGACGCGGCGATTCTGATCGGCGCGCGGCGCATCGAGGCGGCCGGCGTGGCCGTCTACCGCTCGCCCGACGCCGCCTCGGCCCGATGATCTTTCGCGGCACCCACAACAACCGAAACAGGAGACAACCGATGAAAACCCAGCTTCGCTTGCGTACCACCGTCGCGGGGGGG
>NZ_BAAILN010000053.1:0-1215 GCF_054589155.1 Burkholderia sp. 3C | reverse complement strand
GGCAGAAAGAGCAGGACGCTGCGGTGCCGCCGCCCAAGCCGTCGGAAGAACTGCTCGACCAGCTTGCGAAGGCAAAGCACCTCGATCCGGCAACCGGCTTGCCGTTATCGACTGCTGATTCGAAGACATCGTCGGTGGATGCACCGACAGCGACGCGCGCACGCTTGCCGATCGGAACGACGGCGAGAGCGGGGGCACGCTGCCCCGAGGACGGCGTGTGGTGTGCCCAGATTCGTCCGGGGCTTCAGGCCGATACGACGCGGAACTTCGATCGCGGCGATGTCTTTCCGTTGCTCGATATCTACGAACCTCGTCCGCTGGCGCTTCTCGACAGCGTACTGGGAAAGCGTCGCTATACGACGGACGTGATCTGGAAGCTGATTGCTCATGGAAAAGAAGCGTGATGAAACGATCCGCTTGCGTGAGCGCCTTGGATTTTATACATACGTCCACCCGCTGGTCGAGTGAGTGCTAAAGCCATGAAGCGCACCGTCCTGACAATCTGTCTGACGATCCTTGTGAGCGCCTGCTCGAACAAGGATCGTCAATTGCCTTCGCAATCCGATATGAACGGCGTTCGTGCGAACCTCGCCTTCGTCTGTGTGCACCAGGCAGATCACCTGCCGCCGCTCGACCCGCAGGCGAACGAATTTTTTAAATACGGTCTGTATCTTGAGAAGCAGGACGGTCCCAAAGATTTCAATAGCGCTGCACGCTATTACCGGATCGCGGCCACTTATGGTCACTACAAAGCCAATCAAAATCTGCAACGGCTGGTTTCGCAGGGATATGCAGAGTCGCCGTACCCGGATGTCGAAACGATTGATCTGGTGGATCAACTGATCAAGGCAGGCGTGCCGGGTGGATATTACGACATGGGGCATTATCTCGAACTCGGCTATGGCGTGAAGCAGGACGCTGATGCGGCACGACGATACTTTCGCAAGGCAGCGGACATGGGTAGTCCGGAGGCGCAGGCCTACATCGGCGATCTGTTGGCGCCGATAGATAGGGCACCCGACGTCGCTCGACAGATGCGCCAATGTGCCGCCGAACAAGGGCATTCAGATGCAGCTGACACCTTGGGCATCGATCTAAAAAATATCAAGCGCTTTCCAGAAGCTGTAAAAGCTTATCAAATGGCGGTGGCAGGGGGGGATCGGCTTGCTGCCTTGACGCTTGAGGAGGGATTTGGAGCGCCTCCTGAGACAAACG
>NZ_BAAILN010000052.1:0-249 GCF_054589155.1 Burkholderia sp. 3C | reverse complement strand
GTCACACCCGTCGACAACGACGAGACGGTGCTGTTGGTCGTACTGAGTCCGCTGGACAACGAAGTGACGTTGCTGTTCGTGGAACTCAAGCCGGACGAGAGCGATGTGACGTTGCTCGCCGTGGTGGAAAGTCCAGTAGACAACGACCCAACGCTGGTCGAGGTCGAGGACGACAGCGAAGCGACATTACTGTTGGTGGTCGACAGCCCGCTGGAGATCGAGGTCACACCCGTCGACAACGACGAGACG
>NZ_BAAILN010000051.1:0-1101 GCF_054589155.1 Burkholderia sp. 3C | reverse complement strand
CGCTGGTGGCGCCGGATTCACCGGCCAAGCAGTGGATGCCGGTGTACGTGCACAGCAAGATCATGATCGTGGACGATGTGTTCCTCACGCATGGTTCGGCAAACGTGAATTTGCGCAGTATGGAAGTGGATAGTGAGTTGAATATCTGCCATGAGCATTCTGGTGTGACGCAGGCGTTGCGGAGGAGGTTGTGGGAGATGCATACGAATGGGATGGGGGCGCAGGATTTGCCCGCTAAAGCATTTGATGCATGGGGGAATGTCATCAAGAAGAATGCTACTAATCAAGCCAAAGGTCTGACGCCAGAATCGTCGCTAGTTGGTTTCATGAGGACGTCAACGAGCCGACTTCGAGTGGACTAAGTCATGAAAATAATTTTTATCGCGTTCTCTATCGCTTCATTACTTTCTGCTTGCTCAAACAAGGATAATCAATTGCCTTCGAAATCTGATATGGATCGTGTACGTGCGAATCTCGCCTTCGTCTGTGTGCACCAAGCAGATCACCTGTTGCCGCTCGATCCTCAGGCGGACGAGTTTTTTAAATACGGTCTGTATCTTGAGAAGCAGGACGGCCCCAAAGATTTCAATAGCGCCGCACGCTATTACCGGATCGCGGCTGCCTACGGTCACTACAAAGCTAATCAAAACCTACAACGGCTGGTTTCGCAAGGCTATGCGGATTCGCCGTACCCGGATGTGGAAACGATTGATCTGGTGGATCAACTGATCAAGGCAGGCGTGCCCGGTGGGTATTACGACATGGGCCACTACCTTGAGTTGGGCTATGGCGTAAAACAGGACGCTGATGCGGCACGACGATACTTTCGCAAGGCGGCGGACATGGGTAGCCCGGAGGCGCAGGCCTACATCGGCGATCTGCTGGCTCCGATAGATAGGTCACCCGACGTTGCTCGACAGATGCGCCAATGTGCCGCCGAACAAGGGCACGCAGATGCAGCTGACACCTTGGGTATGGATCTTCAAACTGACAAGCTCTTTCCGGAGGCTGTAAAAGCTTATCAAATGGCGGTGGCAGGGGGGGATCGGCTTGCTGCCTTGACGCTTGAGGAGGGATTTGGAGCGCCTCCTGAGACAAACG
>NZ_BAAILN010000050.1:0-4709 GCF_054589155.1 Burkholderia sp. 3C | reverse complement strand
GTGGCGCGCGGGCCGCCAGGGGCGGGGCCGCGCGCCGGGCTGCCTTACTTCAGCAGATGGGCGACGCCGTCGCGCTCTTCGAGCAGCTCGGCCAGCGTGCCGTCCATCTTCTCGCGCGAGAACGCGTCGATTTCGAGGCCTTCGACGCGCTTGTATTCGCCGTTTTCGCAGGTCACCGGCACGCCGTAGATGATGTCTTCGGGGATGCCGTACGTGCCGTCCGACGGGATGCCCATCGTGACCCATTTGCCGTTCGTGCCGAGGACCCAGTCACGGACGTGGTCGATCGCTGCGTTGGCGGCCGAAGCAGCCGAGGACAGGCCGCGCGCTTCGATGATCGCCGCGCCGCGCTTGCCGACCGTCGGGATGAACGTGTCGCGGTTCCACACGTCGTCGTTGATCAGCTTCAGCAGCGATTCGCCTTCGGCCGATGCGAAACGGAAATCCGGGTACATCGTCGGCGAGTGGTTGCCCCACACGGCCAGCTTTTCGATCGATGCGACCGGCTTGCCTGCCTTGGCGGCCAGTTGCGACAGCGCGCGGTTGTGATCCAGGCGCAGCATGGCCGTGAAGTTCTTCTTCGGCAGATCCGGCGCCGACTTCATGGCGATGTAGGCGTTCGTGTTGGCCGGGTTGCCGACCACCAGCACCTTGACGTCGCGGCTGGCGACTTCGTTCAGCGCGGCGCCCTGGACCGTGAAGATCTCGGCGTTGGCCGACAGCAGGTCCTTGCGCTCCATGCCCTTCGAACGCGGACGGGCACCGACCAGCAGCGCGACGTCGGCATCCTTGAACGCAACCTTGGGATCGTCGGTGATGACGACGCCCGACAGCAGCGGGAACGCGCAGTCGTCGAGTTCCATCACGACGCCCTTGACGGCGCCTTGTGCTTGCGGGAGGTCGAGCAGTTGCAGGATGACCGGTTGATCTTTGCCGAGCAGGTCGCCGTTCGCGATGCGGAACAGTAGCGAGTATGCGATTTGACCTGCGGCGCCGGTAACGGCAACGCGCTTTGCGGGCTTAGCCATGAGAAATCTCCAGGACGATGAGCGTAGGAAACTAACAGAACGCCATTCTATGCGCGTTACGCGTAGCAATGCGTTGAAGCAGGGCGGAGGATTCGCGATACCGTTGCGCCGTGGCCGGAAACCGGCCTGGGACAAGGCCCGAGCGCTTTCGAACCGCGATCCCCGGCTCGCCCCGGAGTGTAGGAGGGAGGTGGGTCAAAGTCAAACGGTAACATATGTCTTATATAAGACAGATGTATTGCGGGAAATGAGTGGACGAAAAACTCGGCTTTGTGTTGAAATGCGCGCCATGACATCCAACCAGGCGAATGCGGCGAACCCGAACGCTCCCGGCCCGGCCACGGCTGGCGGCGAGACGGCGCCTGCGTCGTCACCGGTGCCATCGGCCACGTTCAGCCCTTTATACCAGCAGATCAAGGCATTGATCACGCAGGGGCTGGAATCGGGTGAATGGAAGCCGGGCGAGATCATTCCCAGCGAGGTCGAACTGGCGGCTCGCTATAAGGTGAGTCAGGGCACGGTCCGCAAGGCGATCGACGAACTGGCGGCCGACAACCTGCTGGTGCGCCGGCAGGGCAAGGGCACGTTCGTGGCCACGCACAGCGAGGAGCGCGCGCAGTTCCGTTTCCTGCGGCTGTTGGCCGAGGACGGCGTCGAACATCCGCACGTGAGCCGCCTGCTGGAATGCCGTCGCACCCGCGCTCCCGCCGAGATCGCACGCCAACTGGACCTGAAGCCGGCCGATCCGGTAATTCAGGTGCGCCGCCTGCTGGAGTTCGACGGCGTGGCGACGGTGCTCGACGAAATCTGGTTGTCCGGCGCGACCTTTCGGGGGCTGACGTTCGAACGCCTGAGCGAGTATAAAGGGCCGCTCTACGCGATGTTCGAGTCGGAGTTCGGCACCCGCATGATTCGCGCGACCGAAAAGGTGCGCGCGGTGGCGGCGGAGCCGGCAGTGGCCGAATTGCTGGGCGTGTCCGGCGGATTTCCTTTGCTGTCGGTCGAGCGCGTGTCCTATACCTATGGAGACCGCCCGGTCGAGGTACGGCGAGGTTGGTATGTCACAACCGGGTATTACTATCAGAACGATCTGAGTTGATCGGGTTGATCGAGGCCGTCGTCGAAACGGCCGAGAGGCAAGTGAGAAACGGCTCGCGCCCACATGCGAAGCACGTTTTGGGCCGCCTTTTGTTCGCTGCAGAGCAAGTATCCTGAGCAGGTTTTCGCTGCAGCGCGACATAAAAAGGCGCTAAAATCGCGGATTAGTGTGACTACATCGTAGGGGTCTAGCATGACTGAAGCAGTAAGAAAACCGAGGCCGGAATACCGGAATATCGGCATCGGAGACATCACCCGCAACTATCGCCTGCCTATCGCGGGGCAATTGTCGATCTTCCATCGAGTCAGCGGTGCATTGCTGTTTCTCGCTCTTCCTTTCCTGCTGTTCCTCTTCGACAAGAGTCTGACATCTGAGCTCAGCTTCGATGTTTTCAAGGCCTTCCTCTCGAATATCCTCGTCAAGCTGATCGTCCTCGTGCTGTCCTGGGCGTTCCTCCATCATTTCTGCGCCGGCATTCGCCACCTGCTGATGGACGTCAACCACGACGCCGTCACGAAGGAAAGCGGCAAGCGCACGGCCATCATCGTGTTCGTCGTCTCGCTGGCCCTGACCGCCATCGTCGCGCTCAAACTGTTCGGAGCATTCTAAGAAAATGTCAGGCAACAACCGAATCGGCTCGAAGCGCCTCGTCGTCGGCGCTCACTACGGCCTGCGCGATTGGCTCGCGCAACGGATCACCGGCGTGATCATGGCGGTCTATACCGTGATCCTGCTCGCCTGGTTCTTTACGGCACGCGATTTTTCGTATGACGGCTGGGCATCGATCTTCGCGACGCAATGGATGAAGCTCGCGACGTTCGTGACGCTGCTGGCGCTGTTCTATCACGCCTGGGTCGGCATTCGCGACATCTGGATGGATTACGTGAAGCCTGTCGGCGTGCGGCTGCTGCTGCAATCGCTGACGATCGTCTGGCTGCTCGCGTGCGCAGGCTACGCTGCGCAGATTCTCTGGAGAGTGTAAAGAATGGCTGCAATCAATACTTCCCTGCCGCGTCGCAAGTTCGACGTGGTCATCGTCGGCGCGGGCGGCTCCGGGATGCGCGCATCGCTGCAACTGGCACGTGCGGGCCTGTCGGTCTGCGTGCTGTCGAAGGTGTTCCCGACGCGTTCGCACACGGTCGCCGCTCAAGGCGGGATCGGCGCTTCGCTCGGCAACATGAGCGAAGACAACTGGCATTACCACTTCTACGACACGATCAAGGGTTCCGACTGGCTCGGCGACCAGGACGCGATCGAGTTCATGTGCCGTGAGGCCCCGAACGCCGTCTACGAACTCGAACACTTCGGCATGCCGTTCGACCGCAATGCCGACGGCACGATCTATCAGCGTCCGTTCGGCGGTCACACCGCCAACTACGGCGAGAAGCCCGTCCAGCGCGCTTGCGCGGCCGCCGACCGTACCGGTCACGCGCTGCTGCACACGCTGTACCAGCAGAACGTCGCGGCGAAGACCCAGTTCTTCGTCGAATGGATGGCGCTCGACCTGATCCGCGACGCCGACGGCGACGTGCTCGGCGTGACGGCCCTCGAAATGGAAACGGGCGACGTCTACATCCTCGAAGGCAAGACCACGCTGTTCGCCACGGGCGGCGCGGGCCGGATCTTCGCAGCCTCCACCAACGCGTTCATCAACACCGGCGACGGCCTCGGCATGGCCGCGCGTTCGGGTATCGCGCTGCAGGACATGGAGTTCTGGCAGTTCCACCCGACGGGTGTGGCCGGTGCCGGCGTGCTGATTACCGAAGGCGTGCGCGGCGAGGGCGGCATTCTGCGCAACTCGGACGGCGAACGCTTCATGGAGCGCTACGCGCCCACCCTGAAGGATCTGGCGCCGCGTGATTTCGTGTCGCGCTCGATGGACCAGGAAATCAAGGAAGGCCGCGGCGTGGGTCCGAACAAGGATCACGTGCTGCTCGATCTGTCGCACATCGGCGCCGAGACGATCCTGAAGCGTCTGCCGTCGATCCGCGAAATCGCGCTGAAGTTCGCGAACGTCGATTGCATCAAGGAACCGATCCCGGTCGTGCCGACCATCCATTACCAGATGGGCGGCATCCCGACCAACATCCACGGTCAGGTGGTGGGCACCTCGAAGGGCCACGAAGATCCGGTCAACGGCTTCTACGCGGTCGGCGAATGCTCGTGCGTGTCGGTCCACGGCGCGAACCGCCTGGGCACGAACTCGCTGCTCGACCTGGTGGTGTTCGGCCGTGCGGCCGGCAACCACATCGTCGAACACGTCAAGAAGCAGCGCGAGCACAAGCCGCTGCCGAAGGATGCCGCCGATTTCGCGTTGTCGCGTCTGGCGAAGCTCGACAGCTCGACCTCGGGCGAATACGCGCAAAGCGTCGCCAACGAGATCCGCGGTTCGATGCAGAAGCATGCCGGCGTGTTCCGCACCTCGGCGCTGCTGGCCGAAGGCGTGCAGGACATCAAGCAGGTCACGGAGCGTGCAAAGCACATCCACCTGAAAGACAAGTCGAAGGTGTTCAACACGGCGCGCGTCGAAGCGCTCGAAGTGGAGAACCTCGTCGAAGTGGCGCGCGCCACGATGGTGTCGG
>NZ_BAAILN010000049.1:0-994 GCF_054589155.1 Burkholderia sp. 3C | reverse complement strand
TGCAGGCCGCCATGCAAACCACGCTCATGCCATAAGCGCTCGACGCGCCGCATGAGGCAACCGGGCCCGGTCTTCGCATTCGCGAAGACCGGGCCCTTTCGTTTATGCGGGCACCGCGTTGACGTTGCCTGCTTCGAGCGTCTCGTTGGTGCGACGATTCATCATGTTGCGCGCGCAATCATTACCACTGCGGAAATCGTTAATCACAAAAATCACCGGTTGAGTCAACTGCGTGCAGCGCAATGTTCGATTCAGGTCAAGCAACGGCCGTGTCCAGCATGGATGCCGGTATCGCCCATCTATACATTACAAAGCTCTTGCATCGTCACGCATGGCCGCTATGCGTGACGATGCCTTCCCAACCGCGACCCCGGGCTCGTCGAGCAGTTCCGCCTCGATTTGCGCCGCCAGCGTGTTGCTGCGCGATTCGGCACGCGCCCCGGATCTTCATCAAAACCTGTTTCAGGGATGTTTTAGATCATGGCAAACCAATCTGCAGTCAAGAAACCGTCGCGCCCGACCATCGACACCGTGACCGGCAACGTCGGGGCGCGTACCGGCGTGATCGGCCAGTCCGGGCTGACCAACGACCCGCGTCCGGTGTTGAGCGGACACGGCGACGTCGGCTCGACCATCCACATCCGTGCCGAAGGGCGCGAGGTCGGCACCGCCCAAGTCGGCTCGGACGGAACGTGGACGTATCAATTGCCGCAGCCGCTGTCGGACGGCTTGTGCCGTCTGTCGGTGCAGGCAGGCAATTCGGCCGGCCTGAGCATGCCGTCGAAGGCGTACACCATCGAAGTCGAGGCGGCCGCGACGACGCCGCCGATCATCGATCACGGATCGCCCGGCATCCCCGGGACCGCCCACGCGGTGGTGGACAAAGCGGGGCGCGACAGCGGGGCATCTCACAACGATTGGCTGACCAACGACGGCACGGCGGGGCGGCTGATCAGCGGTCACATCGAGGGTGCGCTCGGCGCGGGCGACCGGG
>NZ_BAAILN010000048.1:0-6512 GCF_054589155.1 Burkholderia sp. 3C | reverse complement strand
GGGCCGCACGGGGCGGCCGCCACCTGCCTGGCGAGCGCGCCCGCCAGGCATTCGGGGCACAGGCACCGGCCGGCCGGGGCCGCCAGCGGCGGCAGCGCCGCGCACCAGCAGGCGAACGGCTCGGCCTCGGCGGCCCCGCTCGCCGCAGCCGCACCGCAATCGAACGCGGCGGTGCACTGTGGGCAGCGGCGCGAGGCGGGTACGGCGGTTGCGAAGCGTGGCATGGTGGCGTGAGCGGCTCCGGAAAGGAATCCGTCAAGCATAGCGCGGGCGGGCGAGATTGCCTCGGCGGATCGCCTTCGATTGCGCCCTTTTGTCGCAGAAAAATCACGCGAAACCCGAGTCGCAGCAGGCTTTGGCCAAATGGCCAAAATGGCCAAAAACCGCATGCTGCACTGCGCCAGTTGTGTACAATTCGCCGTGTTTCGCCCGTCCCGTTTCAGTATCAACCGCCCCGAACACGAGTCTGAGCCATGTCCGATCCTCTCGACCTCTCGCAGATCGCTCCTACGCTGAAAGCCGAAATCCTCGCGCAGGCGCTGCCGTATATTCGCCGATATCACGGCAAGACCGTGGTGATCAAGTACGGCGGCAACGCAATGACGGAAGAGCGCCTGAAGCAGGGCTTCGCGCGCGACGTGATCCTGCTGAAGCTGGTCGGCATCAATCCGGTGATCGTCCACGGCGGCGGCCCGCAGATCGACACGGCGCTCAAGAAGATCGGCAAGCAGGGCACGTTCATCCAGGGCATGCGCGTCACCGACGAAGAAACCATGGAAGTGGTCGAGTGGGTGCTGGGCGGCGAAGTCCAGCAGGACATCGTCACGCTGATCAATCATTTCGGCGGCCACGCGGTGGGCCTGACGGGCAAGGACGGCGGCCTGATCCACGCGCGCAAGCTGATGATGCCGGACCGCGACAACCCCGGTCAGTACATCGATATCGGCCAGGTGGGCGAGGTCGAGGCGATCAACCCGGCCGTGGTGAAGGCGCTGCAGGACGACGCGTTCATCCCGGTCATCTCGCCGATCGGCTTCGGCGAGGACGGCCTGTCGTACAACATCAACGCCGACCTCGTGGCCGGCAAGCTGGCCACGGTGCTGAACGCCGAGAAGCTCGTCATGATGACGAACATCCCGGGCGTGATGGACAAGGAAGGCAACCTGCTGACCGACCTGTCGGCGCGTGAAATCGACGCGCTGTTCGAGGACGGCACGATCTCGGGCGGCATGCTGCCGAAGATCTCGTCGGCGCTCGACGCCGCCAAGAGCGGCGTGAAGTCGGTGCACATCGTCGACGGCCGCATCGAGCACTCGGTGCTGCTCGAAATCCTGACCGAACAGCCGTTCGGCACGATGATCCGCTCGCATTGAGCGAGCGTCTCTCCCTCCCCGCCGGCCCGGCCAACCCGCCGGGGCCCGCGGAAGTCCTCGCGGTGGCCTCCCTCGCGCCGGCCCGGCCGCGCCGGGCACGCCGCACCCGCCCGCTCGCCGGGCGGCCGGTCTGGCTGTTCGATCTCGACAACACGCTCCACCACGCCTCGCACGCGATCTTCCCGGCCATCAACGCCGCGATGACGCAGTACATCATCGACAGCCTCCAGGTCGACCGCGACCAGGCCGATCATCTGCGCACCGCGTACACGAAACGCTACGGCGCAGCGCTGCTGGGGCTGGCGCGCCATCATCCGATCGATCCGAACGATTTCCTCAAGGTGGTGCACACCTTCGCGGATCTGCCGTCGATGCTGCGCGCCGAGCGCGGGCTGGCTCGCCGGATCGCCGCCCTGCCGGGCCGCAAGATCGTGCTGACCAACGCGCCGGAACGCTACGCGCGCGCGGTGCTGGCCGAACTCGGCATCGAGCGGCTGTTCGAGCGCGTGATCGCGATCGAGCACATGCGCGGCCGCCGCGCCTGGCGCGCGAAGCCCGATGCGTCGATGCTGCGCGAGGCGATGCGCGACGCGCACGCTTCGCTGGCCGACGCGATCCTCGTCGAAGATACGCGCAGCCACCTGAAGCGCTACAAGCGGCTCGGCATCCGCACCATCTGGATCACCGGGCACCTGCCCGAGCATCTGCCCCGAGTCGGCAAGCCGCACTATGTCGATCGTCGTATTGCTTCGCTACAATCGCTGCGACTGAGCACACGATCGGGGCGACAAAAATGCAACCGACTGACCCGCGCGACGCGGCCGTAAACCGCGACGAGACCACCGCCGCCAGCGCCCCGCCCACCGGGAGCGCAGGCGAACGCAGCCGCACGCGCCCGAAGCCCGGCGAACGCCGCGTGCTGATCCTGCAGATGCTGGCCGCCATGCTGGAAGCGCCCAAGCGCGAAAAAATCACCACTGCCGCCCTGGCCGCGCGGCTCGATATCTCCGAAGCCGCGCTGTACCGCCATTTCGCCAGCAAGGCGCAAATGTTCGAAGGCCTGATCGAATTCATCGAGAGCACGCTCTTCGGCCTGATCAACCAGATCGTCGAGAAGGAGCCTGACGGCGTGTTGCAGGCGCGCGCGATCGCGCTGATGCTGCTCGGTTTCGCGGCGAAGAATCGAGGCATGACGCGCGTGCTGACGGGCGAGGCGCTGGTCGGCGAGCACGAGCGGCTGGCCGAGCGCATCGAGCGGATGATCGAGCGCGTCGAGGCCTCGGTGCGGCAATGCCTGCGCATCGCGCTGCTCGAATCGAACACGCGCGACGGCGATGCGCCGGGCACCCCCGCCAGCGCGCCGCTGCCGGCCGGGTATGACCCGGCCACGCGCGCGAGCCTGCTGATCTCGTACGTGCTGGGCCGCTGGCATCGCTACGCGGGCAGTGGCTTTGCGACGGCGCCGGAAGAACGTGCCGACGAACAACTTCAACTGATTCTGCGGTAACGCACGCGTCAATGACACGGCCCGGTCTTCGCATTCGCAAAGACCGGGCCGTGTCCACCGTGCGGCGCGTCGGGCTGGTTATGCCATGAGCGTGGTTTGCATCGCGTTCTGCACCATCAGTTCGATATCCTGCGCGGCGTGGTGGCCGGTGTAGCCCACACCGTCAAGCACCGGCCGCCCTTCGTCGCTTCCCGGCGCGAGTTCCGGCATGCCGGGCACCCGGGCGCCGCCATTCGATCGAAACAGATCCTGATGGCCTGCGCCGAGCACGTCCGCCAACCACAGCTTCGGTGTGCTGCTGCCGACCCCGTGGTCGACATGGGAATGCCCGTCGCTTGTGTCGTGATCCATCCCGTCGAACAACCCGGCAATCGATCGCGTCGAGGCCGCCGGGCGGCTGATGGTGCCGCCATAATCGACCGTGAACTCGGGTGACGTCGAAATCAGGCCGCTGGCATCCTTCACGCTTGCCGCCAGCGTGTGCGTAGCGGCCTGCATGTCCTCGGGCAGCGGCAGCGACCATCGGCCGTTCGTACCCGACATGACCGTCCCGATCGAGATATCGCCGTCGTGGACGCTCACCTGCGCCGGCGCGTCCGCGTGTCCCGACACGCTCGAAAATGCGTTCGGCACGACTGACGATCCGCCGCTCACCGCGACACCATCGCGCACGAACAGCTCGGCCTTCAACGCATCGTTCCGGTAGACGACATACTGCTCGCCGCCGATCGCGACATTGCCCGCGCCGGCCCAACCGCCGGCCGCCAGATCGGGAATGCCGGCCAGTTCAACCCGATCGCCCGCGTTGCCATCCACCCGCACCTGCGAGTAGCCGTCCTGGCGGAAGACGTCCGGATGACCGAGATTCAGCACATCGGCCACCGACATGCGCAACGTGTTGTCGCCCGAGCCGGTGATGTCGATCACCTCGATACCGCTGATCCTGTCGGCCGCGCCGCTGTTCAGCGCGGTGATGTCGAGCACTTGATTCGCACCCGTCAATTGCAGTGTGTCGGTGCCCGCACCGCCATGCGCACCCGCGCCGGCGCCCGAAAAATAGCCGACGTTGGCGACGGTGAATACCGTGCCCCCGCTGCTGCCGTAGTACGCCATCTCACCAGTGAGCGCTTGCTCGGCCGGCACATCGACGGTCACGGGGCGATCCTCCGTACCACCAGGGCCGGTAAAGACGATGTCGTCCATCCAGCACATGACGCCAGGATCGTTTCGCCATTGCTGGTCGATTATGACGCTCACGAATTCCTGGCCGACATCGATATCGATCCTCTGATGCAGGCCGCCTGCAGCCGTATACGCAGGGGACGTGAAAATCAGCTTGCCATTCTCGTCAAAGAAATACAGCTTGACGGACTCTTTCGTCGTCACGTCGCCCAGGTCGAACGACATGCGCGTGGCAGACACCCCTCCATGCAGGTCCAGCCGCATCCCGCTGTTGAACACCAGTACGCGCGAGGATGGACGATCGGTAAGAGAGGTATGCGGCACATAGAGTTCGGAGCCCGTCAACAAGCCCTCCGTCCAATAATGGAAATCATTGCAGCGCAGGCTCGTCACGTCGAAATAGCGCGTTGACACGCTCGTCAAATGATCGTCAAACATCACGGGTTTCTGGAACGAGTCGAAACTCTCGGACACGCTGTTTTCCGTCATGACTCGCTCGACACCGTGATATGACGAGATATTGCCGGCCGTATCGACCAGCGCCGCCAAAACCTGCTTCGCGTCCTGTACCGGCGCAGAGAGCCTCGCAAAACCCATGGCGATCTCCCGCGGGCTCAACACATATTCGGAAAGACTGCCGTCGATCATCAGCGACAGCTTGCAGTCCGGGGCGGCCTGCTCCGAATGGAATCTCACCGTCACCAGCCCGGCGTTGGCATCGAACGTCACATCGATCGGCATCATCACCGAAGTCTTCAGCGTGACCACAGTGCTGTAGTCCTCGTCGCCATGCTTGCCTGCGGTGTCCACCACGCGCGTCTGGATCGCCCAATTGCCATTGTGTGCGTTCGGATCGACCGCAATCCACTTGCCGTTCGACTTCATCAGCGCGTCCTGCCATGTGCGCCCTCTATCGGTCGAGATTTGTACCCGGTCGTTCGCGCCGAGCACACCCTCGATGTGCCCCTCGATGAGACGGCCCGCCGTGCCGTCGTTGGTCAGCCAATCGCTGTGAGACACCCCGCTGTCGCGCCCCGCGTCGTCCACGATCGCGTGCGCGGTCGGCACACTGGGGACGATGTAGTCGAAGTTCGGCGACGCCGGGCTCAGGTTGCCCGCAGGGTCCCGGGCGGTAGCCGTCAACGTGTGATTGCCCACTGTCATTCCAGACGGCAGCGGGAACGTCCATTGGCTGTCGGCACCGGTCGTCGCGTTGCCGAGGAAGGTGTTGCCGTCATATATGCCGACCGTCGAATTCGGCTCCGCATGGCCCGACAGTATGGCGGGCGGGCCGGACGACGCCTGATCGATGATCGGCGGCAAGGGCGGCGTCACGTCGACTTCGATGATGTACGCCTCCGACGGCGCGCTCTGCCCGTCCGCATTGCTCGCTCGAACCGACAGACGGGCCAGGCCGTCCGGCAGCGGCTCCGGCAATCGATACGTCCACGTTCCGCTCGGGCCGACCTTGACGGTGCCCACTTCGGTGTTGTTGACGCGGACGTGGATGATCGAGTCGACGTCGCCGTGCCCGCTCAACACCGGACGCGGGTCGTTGGTCAGCCCGGCCTGGCCGATCGGGCCGGTATGCGGCTCGACGTTGTCGGTCACGGTGTCGATGGTCGGGCGCGACGGGAGGCCGTCTTGCTCCGATCCGCCGGGAATCTCGGGCACCGACGGGGCATCAGGCACGGGTGCTGGCGCATCGACGTCAAACGCGAAGTCGGCTGACTTCAGCGCCAGCCCGCTGGCATCCATCACGCTCGCCGTCAACGTATGCGACCCTGCCTGCATACCGCTCAGCGGCAGCGACCACCTGCCGTCCGTGCCCACCGTGACCGTCCCGATCCAGGCATTGCCGTCGTAGATCGTCACCTGCGCCTGCGCGCCCGCGTGTCCCGACACGCATGGCGATCCGTTCAGCACGATCGAGTCGATCACCGGTGCGACGACCAACAATTCAGCGTTCACCGCGACGCCATCGCGCACGAACAACTCGGCCTTCAGCGCGTCGTTCCGATAGACGACATACTGCGCGCCACCGATCATGAAAGTGCCTGTACTGGCCCAACCGCCAGCCGCCAGACCGCTCATCCCGGCCAGCTCCACCCGGTCGCCCGCATTGCCCGTCACCCGCATCTGCGAATAGCCATCCTGGCGGAAAGCATTCGGGTGGCCGAGATTCAGCACGTCGGCCATTGACATGCGCAACGTGTTGTTGCCTGAGCCGGTGATGTCGATCACCTCGATACCACTGAGCTTGTCGGTCGCGCCGCTGTTCAGCGCCGTAACGTCGAGCACCTGATTCGCGCCCGTCAACTTCAATGTGTCGATGCCCGCACCGCCATGCGCCCCTGCGCGAACGCTCGAAAAATAGCCGACATCGGCCACGGTGAACACCGTGTCCGCGCTGCCGCCGTAGCGCGCGATCGTGCCGGTGAGCGCTTGCT
>NZ_BAAILN010000047.1:19052-20043 GCF_054589155.1 Burkholderia sp. 3C | reverse complement strand
CCCCGCGCCATGTCGGTTCATGCCCTCTCGTTGCAGGCGCAACGATCGATCGGCAGAAAAACGGACGGCGCAAACCGCCCGCGCCACGTTCAGCGCGCGGCCCAGCGCGTCTGCGTGACGTCGAGCTTGCCCGGCACCAGCTTGAGCGCCGTGAACGCGTCGGCGATCTGCTGCTGATAGGCCAGCGTGGCGTCGGTGATCGGCTCGACCTGATAGCTCGCGCGGCCCAGCGCCAGTTCGAGCGTGGCCGCATCGAGCCCGACCAGCGGCGACAGTTGCGCCGCCAGCGCCGGAATATGATCGCGCGCCCACAAGTCGGTCGCATCGATCTCGGCCAGCACCGCGTGCACCAGGTCCGCATGCGCGTTCGCGAACGCGCGGCTCGCGAGGTAGTACTGCGTATTCCTGACCAGGCCCTCGCCGTTGCGCAGCGTGCGCGCGCCGGTCTGGCGCTCGACGGCGGCCAGGTAGGGATCCCAGATCACCCAGGCGTCGATCGCATGCTGCTCGAACGCGGCACGCCCGTCGGCCGGCGCCAGGTACACGGGCTGGATGTCGCGATAGTCGAGCTTCGCGGCCTCCAGCGCCTTGACCAGCAGATAGTGAACGTTCGAGCCGCGATTGAGCGCGACCTTCTTGCCGCGCAGGTCCGCCACGCTGCGGATCGGCGAATCGTGCGGCACGACGATCGCCTCGCCCTTCGGCGCCGGCGGCTCCGCACCGATATAGACGAAATCGACCTTGCCGGCCTGCGCGAAGATCGGCGGCGTCTCGCCCACCGTGCCGATGTCGACCGCGCCCGCCGCCAGCCCTTCGAGCAGTTGCGGGCCGCCCGGGAATTCGATCCAGCGCACCGTGACGCCCTGCGGCGCGAGCCGCTTCTCGAGCGAGCCGCGCGCCTTCAGCGCCACGAAATTGCCGTATTTCTGATATCCGATGCGCAGCGTCGTATCGCCGGCCGCGAGCGCGGCGCGGCTCGCACCCAGCGCGG
>NZ_BAAILN010000047.1:0-18964 GCF_054589155.1 Burkholderia sp. 3C | reverse complement strand
GAGCCGATCGCGGCCGGCCTGGCCAGCGCCAGCGCGGCGGCCGCCACCGCCTTGAGCCAGTCGCGGCGCGCCGCGCCGGGCGCCGTCAGATCGGCATCGTCGCTGGGGAAATTCGGGTGCCCGTGTCGCATCGTCGTGTTGGTATCCGTGGTTCGGTTTGCGGTAGCGCGGCGGCCTGCCGGAAGCGGCCGGCCGGAGCGCCGATGGTAATCAAACCGGCCCGCAAGCCAAATCCGAATTGCTGCAATGCTTATCGAGACGATGCGATAGCGGCGGCAGGACGATCAGGCGATCGTCAGCGTGACGGGCGGCAGCCCGGCGATCTCGCCGATCGCCACGCCGCTGCCCGCAGCGCGCACGAGGCCCACGTAGGTGCCGGTGGTCAGGATCTGATCCGGCGTGATGGCGGTGCGGCGCGCCACGGTGACGTGATTGACGAGCCACGGCAGCAGCCGGCGCGGGTCGCCGGCCGGGTTGCCCGGCGTGCCCGCGAACAGCGGCTGGCCGTTGAACGTGAACGACAGCGGCGGCGCGACGAACGGCAGGTCGTCGCGATACGCCACGAACTCGCCGGACGCCAGCGCCGCGTGACTCAGCAGGTCGGCCAGTTGGGCCAGACGATCGACATCGGGATGCTTCGCGAAGCGGCTGCCCACCACCTCGATGGTCGCGCCCACCCCCGCGATCGCGCCGAGCACCTCGGCGTCCGAATAGGCCGTGTCGCTCGGCTCGAAGCGGCGGCCGAGCCGGAACGCGATCTCCAGTTCCAGCCCGAACGGACGGCCCGCGTTGGCCGTGTAGACCGAGGTATCGCCCTGCGTCACGCCGTGCGCCGGCAGCGGCGCAGCCTGCGCCGGGCCGTCCGGCGTTTTCGCGCCGACTTTCCAGCCGCCGATCGCGCCGCCGAGCGCCTCGACCAGCACGTGCTGCTGGTCGTAGGCCGCGTTCGCGTCGGCCGGCGTGACGCCTTCGGGCAGCGTGTCGATCTGCGTGTGGTGCGTGTGCGCCTGCGCGAGCAGGCGGCCAAGGGAAAGGGAGTCGTTCATCGCGGTCGGTGGTTCCGAGAAAGAGGACAGGCGGACAAGCCGGGGCGCACGACGCGGGCCGTGCGGATCGCCGCGCCCGCGCCACGCGCGTCAACGCCACATGCTACCGGCGATTGGCCGACTCCGCCGCTGCTGCGGGGCGCGGGGTTCCGCCCGCGCCCCGGCTCAGAACCGGTAACCGAGCGAGGCGAACGTGGTCCACTCGGTACGCCGCTCGGTCACCGGGCTGTTCGCCGCGAAGCGCTGCAGGCGGCCGAGCGTGGAATTGAGGGTGCCGACCCAGTGACGCGAGAAGTCGTGCGTCATGTAGAAATTCAGGTGCACGTCGCGCACGCCCGAGCCGGTCCCGTAGGTCGGCAGCCCCGACGATGCGCTCTCGGCCGGCGAGATGCCGAACAGCGTGCGCGTGTACGCGCCGTTGGCCCAGGTCAGCCCCGGCCCGATCGAGAACAGCCAGCCCTTGAGCGGCAGCGAGGCATACAGATCGGCGCTCGCCGTGGTGCCCTGCCCGTAGCCGACCACATCGCGATACACCGCCAATGCGCCCGTGAACGCCCACACGGTGTAGTCGGCGAACAGCTTGAGCTTCGGGCCGTCGTGCACGTCGGGCAGCCCGCGCAACCGGGGGTCGTCCTTCGCGTCGCGCGACTGGAAGTCGAAGCTGACCGCCATGCCGAGGTGGTAGTTCGGGTTCGACACGACGTTCCAGCCGAGCACGTCCGGCCCTTGCGAGAAGAAGCGGTCGCGGTAGGAAATGTCGAGCGCCGGAAACGGATAGGCCTTCAGGTGGCGCGAGCCCGGATATTGCGGCGCGACGTACACGCCCGGCCCGACGGTGATCTTCCACGGCGACGCGCTGGCGGTGGCGTCGGTATCGGAATCGGCTTGCGCGTGCGAGGCGAGCAACATGACGGCGGCCGCGCAGGCCGCCTTCGCGGGAATCGAAACTGGCTTCATTTATTTGGTCTTGCGGGCTACCGCCGCGAGCTGACGCAGCCGCCGCGCGAGCGCTTTCGACACGACGGGCGGCGACCCCGCGCCGGCGCCGTGCGCAATCTCGCTCTCACGCAGAAACAGCGCGGTTTCGCGCGCAACGATTTCCCGTTCGTTATCGGAAGTGATCATGTGATACGAATCGTCGAGCCAGATGGTGCGCAAAAAGCTCGCGCCGATCCGGTCGATGATGGAATTCGGGTTGCGTGGGCTCGAGGTTTCGTCGTCGATCGCGTGGATCACGAGCGTGTCGTTCTCGATGCTTTCCACGCCCTTGCTGGCCTGGCGCGCGAGCCGGTTGGCCTGGTGCAGCGCCGGCAGCGAAATTTCCGACGGGCCGACCTCGCTGAACGAATCGCGCTCCATCGCGCGCGCGATCTTGGCGCGCAGCGCCTCGTTGCGCAGCCCGAACGGCTCGGCCTCGCGGTAGCGATAGCGATGGCGCAGCGGCGTGTAATACGCCAGATCGAGGATGAAGCGATACCAGGGGATCGCCCAGCCGTTGTAGGTCAATGTCAGCGACAGCAGCGCCAGCGCCTGCGCGCCCGGCCGCTCGCGGATCAGCCGCAGCGCGAGCGCGCCGCCGATCGACAGCCCGCAGATCGACACGCGCTCGTAGCGCGCGGCCAGCGCATCGTACTCGCGCACCGCGCCCTCCAGCCAGCGCTCCATCGGCAGCTCGGTCGAGCCGGCGCTGTAGCCCTCGATCACGGGCGCGCTGATCGTGAAGCCTTCGTCGTGCAGATAACGCGCCAGATAGCGCAGTTCGAGCGGAGAGCTGGACAGCCCGTGCAGCAGCAGCACCGCGTGGCCGTCGCCTTCGTTGAAGATGGGCGCGGCGCCCGACGGGCGCGCGGCCTGGCCGATGTCGTTCGCGTTCATCTCAAGCCTCCTGCGGCGTCGTGCGCAGCACCAGGAAATCGCCGGCATGCGTGGTGAAGCGCTCGCACACGCACTGCGTCAGCCGGAAATCGCCGGCCTGCGCCGACACCTGCATGCGCACGCGATGGCTGCCGGCCGACAGCGTGTGCGACACGCGCGTCGCATCGTCGGGATGCACTTCCTGGAACAGCCGGCCGGGGGCGACCTCGCCATCGAACGGCAGCGGCGCGTCGACGCTCTGGCCGACCTGCGCACGCTGCATCGCGTCGCGCGCGAGCGCCTTGATGAGAATCAGGTCCTGCTGGTGCTGCGCCAAGTGGCGCAACAGGCGGTGGGTTTCGTCGACGGCGCGGCGCGCCAGCGCGCGCTCGTTGTCCTGGCGCAGCAGCATCTCGTAGCGCGACTGCGCCACCGCCGTGACGAGTTGGGCGCGATACTGCGCGCGGCGCAGCCGTTCGACCAGCACGATCACCAGCAGCGTGACGAGCGGATAGGACACCAGCAGCACCACATCGCCACGCGTGATGGTGGTGACCGCATCGATCGAGCCGTACGGCGGCACAAACAGGAAATCGGCGATCGCGAGGCCGAGCAGCATGACCGTCAGCGCCGGCGCGAGGCCCAGATAGTATTCGACGAGCACGGCCGCGATCGCGAACGCGGTGCCGGGCATGATCGGGCCGAGCAGTGGATGCAGGGACAGCCGCACCGCGATCGCGAGCGACAGCGCGCCGGCCGCAGTGGCCCAGCGCCGCATGCCGGCTGGCGCCCACAGACTCGCATTTCGAACTTTCATGGTTCTCGGATCGTGCAAAAACGCTGGAATGGTACCGAGTTTCGTCTGGATTTTGGCAAACACGACACGATGTTTTTCAAACACTGGGAAGTGGCGCAGCTTGCCTCATGCGTTGACACGTCATCGTCATTTTTTGTGTCGTTTTGCATCGATGCCGCCGGCCGGGTGCGTGGCGATGGCCACGCCGCCGGGCGTTGCGGCGCAACATGTTGCGTCCGCATCCGGTTGCCGCAAGCATGGCGGGCGCGCAGCCACCGGCGCGAGCAAGCCGCGTGCGCGGCCAGCCCGCGGTGCGTTCACACACTTACATCCCGTCGATCGGCGTGACGTCCGGCCCGAACACCACGCAGCCGAACGCGAAACGGCCGGTCGTCCCGGCCAGCGCGCCCGCGAACCGCGCGGACGGCAAGCGGTGCGCCCCCGGCAGATAGGTGCTGCCCGGCTCGGCCAGCGCCTCGGCCTGCAGCTTCGAAAGCGGTGCGGCCCAGTGCAGGTAGCTGGCGTGGAAGCCCGCGGCGTGGCCGTCTTCCATGTTGTTGCCGATGTCGAGCCCGGCCGGCACGGCCGACGGCATCGGCACCAGCCGGCGCGCGGCGGCGAAGGCGGCCAGTTCGCCGGTGGTTTCGGCGTAGACGGTCAGGTCGTAATCGACTTCGGTGTCGCCGCTTTGCTGCCGCGACAGATGCAGTTGAGTCACGGGCAAGCCCTCGATCGCAACCGGGCGCGGAAAGCGCACGCGCATTTCCTCCCAGCGATCGGCCGGCGCGTCGCGGCCGGCGTCCACCACCACGCTGCCGTCATGCGCATAGCCGACAAACGCCATGCCCACGCCACGCCAGGCGGTACGCTCGGCCGGTGACGGCCAGTGCGCGCCAGGCGCGCAGCTCAGCATCGACTGGAACCGCGACGCCGCGAGATCGACGCCGTCGGCCCGCGCCGGGCGCGCCGCCAGCGACAGCGCCAAGGTCGCGGCCAACGCCGCGAAGACGGCCGCCGCGCGCCCCCGCCGGTCGGCCGGCCCCGCAGGCCCCGCCGCTAAACGACGCGACACGGCCGGCGCCGGACGCGCAAGGCGCGTGGCGCCGGAAAAAAGGGGACGGCACGAGTGATTCATCGATGCAGCGAACGCTGCGCTCCTTCGGTGTACCCGCCACGAGCTGGCACAGCGCGGCGGGGTCTGGCCCAGCATCATGCCGACAAGCGCGCGGCTTGCCAAGCGCCATGCGCGGGACGAGGCGGGCCGCCGGCATTGCCTCGCAGGCCGGTTGCAGGCCGGTCGCGGGCCGCAACGACACAATCGACCGGCCCTGCGGGAACGGCGCGGTCTGATTCCCGCCGCCGCGCGCTCACAGCATGCTGCGCGGCCGTGTCATCGTGCCGTCGGCGAAACGGCGTGCGCGGAACGCGCCGAGGTCGAGCGACGGCTGCCCCGCATCGACGATCTCGGCCAGCAGCCGCCCGACGATCGGCCCCATCGCGAAGCCGTGGCCGCAGAAGCCGGTGGCGATCGCCAGGCCCCGCACCGCGTCGGGCGCGTCGATCACCGGGATGCCGTCGGGCAGCACGTCGATCAGGCCGGCCCAGGTTTCCACGGCCTGCGCGGCGGCCAGGGCCGGGAAGATCGCCTTGAGCCGCGCCAGCGCGCGCGGCCCCTGCGCCGGATTCGGGCGCGGCTGCGGATCGCGCGGCTCGATCGCGTCGTAGCCGCCCGACAGCCGGCGACGCAGGTCGGCCAGCAGCGCGCCGTCCACCCGCACGCGGAACTTCTCGCGATGCTTCCAGAACTCCGGCAGATACATCGACAGCCCGCGCAGATGGCCGAACGTGAAATCGAGGTCGACGGTCATGTCGTCGGCCAGGTTGATCGCGCCGTCCGCGCGCTGGCGGATGCCGAGCCCGTGGCCCCAGATCGTCGCGGCCGAGACGGCCGGCAGCGCGTTGGTGCGGATGCAGGTGCCACGCACGGTTTGCTGCGGCAGGCGAATGCCCACGCCGTCGAGCAACCGGAAGCTGGTCGCGCCGGCCGCGCAGATCACCCGCGTGGCCTTCACGAAACCGCGCTCGGTCACCACGCCCGTCACCGCGCCATTCGCCGTCTCGATCGATGCCACGCCGCAGCCGTCGAAGAAGCGCGCGCCCAGCTCGATCGCCTTCGCGGCGAAGGCCGGCGCGGCGCGCCGCGGCTCGGCCTGGCCGTCGGTGGCGGTGTAAAGGCCGCCCTTCACCGGCGCGGACAGCCCGTTCACCTGGCGGCCCACCTCGTCGCGCGACAGCATGCGCGTATCGAGCCCGTGCTCGCGGGCCGTGTCGAGCCAGGCCGTATAGGTGGCGTGATCCTCGTCGTTGTCGGCCAGATAGAGGCAGCCGCCCTGCCGCCATTCGAGATCCGCGCCAAGCTCCTGTTCAAGCCCTTCCCAGATCCGCATGCCGGCCATCATCAGCGGCACCTCGGCCGATTCGCGGCCCTGCTGGCGCACGAAGCCCCAGGCGCGCGTGGATTGCTGGCCCGCGATGCGCGACTTGTCGAACACCACGGCCTTCAGGCCGCGTCGCGCCAGATAGTAGGCGGCGGCGCAGCCCATGATGCCGGCGCCGACGATCACGACGTCGGCCTCGGCGGGAAACGGTGCGTCGGCGCGCGAAAACGCGCGATGGAGTGGATAGGTGGTGGTCATGCGGGCGTTAGGAGAATCAGTGACGACGAAGCCGATCGGCCAAAAAGGGCAAATCAGCGCGCCATTCTACCGGCGGCGGTGCGCACCGTTATGCGTCCGAAAAAGGGCGGCGCGCACGCCGGCGACAACCGCACACCACACATCGTCATACAGCCGTGGCACGCTGCGTACCATGCGACGTGTGCCAACGCGCGCAATGCATCGCGCGGCCGGCGCCGGAGACGGCCGGATCGCGCGCTCAACCGCTTGGCCGAGGGCGTCAAGTAGCCGCCGGAAACGTTTACACAAAACTTCACGATCGACCGGAATCCGCGCCCGACGCGACATCCGGCAAAGTTTGGTTACAGCTTTCTCATTCGCCGGTGTAAATGTCGGCGGAGCACTTTCCAATTTGCGGTAAAGTTAACGTTTGCGTGCGTGGCCGGTCGGCTCGCTCTACTACAAGCGGCTTCGTCCGTCAGACCCAAACGTCGTACAGCAACATTTTCGACCCGATCGCACCCGCAGCATGGCCAACGAAGCAGTGACCACGGATTCCCTCGCCGTCGCCGAACGCGTGCGCGAGTTGATGAGCCGCAACGGCATAGGAAAACGGCAGCAGACCACCGAGCTGTGCCGCATTCTCGATCTCAGTTTTTCCCAAGGGCATCGCAAGCTGCGTGGCAGCAGCCCCTGGACCCTCTCCCAGATCCGCAAGGTCGCCGAAGCCTATGGCGAGCCGGCCGCGCAGTTGTTCGGCGCGCAGTCGCTCGACCCCGGCATGGTCGGCGCGAGCGCGCACGACGCCGTGCTGTTCGCCGGCGTGACCGAAATCCCCTGCACCGTCTGGATCGGCGCGCTGCTCGAACCGGGCGCGCGGCCCGAATTCGTCGCCTACGAGCATCAGGGCCGCTGGCGCGTGCTGCGCCACACCGGCGTGCTCTATCAAAGCGCCTACGACGTCCACAAGATCGAGATCTACCCGCGCCGCGCCGAAAGCGACCGGATGCTGGTGGCCGTGATCGATCCCGACCGCGTGGCCGCCGATGCCGTGTGCCGCCATCTCGACGAGCAAGGCTTCGCCACCGCGCATTTCGAGCGCCTGCCCACCTTCCTCGATGCCCTGCAAAGCCAGGCGTTCGACGCCGTGCTGACCGAATGGCTGGTGGAAGGCCGCCCCGCCATCTCGGCGATCCGCGCCGTGCGCACCTCGGACAACCCGGGCGCACCGATCTTCGTGCTGACCGGCGCCCTGCTGTCGGGCCAGGCCAGCGAGGCCGAGATCAGCGACGTGATGCGCACGTTCGACGTGGCCTGCTACGAGAAGCCAGGCCGGCTCGGCCTGCTCTGCGCCGATCTGGCCAAGCGGCTCGCGCGCGCCTGAACGCACACAGCTGAACGCGCGCCGGGCATCGCGTCCGGTCATGCGCGCAGCGGGCCACCACGCGGCGGCACCGCCAGGCTGACCGGGATTGCAGACCGGGACAGCACCGCAACACGCTGCGACAGGCCGCCACGCCGGCCATGCGCCTGCGTACAATAGCCGGCGCCCTCCCCTCCGAGTCCCTTCATGGCCCGCATCATCCCCGACGACTGGCAAAGCCTGGCCGCCACCGGCGCCGCGCAACGCGAGCGCGACACGCTCGCGATGCTCGAACACGCGCTGCCCGCCGCGTACATCGTGTATCACGGTGTCCACTGGACCCGCCCCGATCATCATTTCTCGGTATTCGGCGAGGCCGATTTCGTGGTGGTGAGCCCGTCCGGCCGCGTGCTGCTGGTCGAGCAGAAGGCCGGCTTCCTGCGCGAGACGCCGAAGGGGCTGGCCAAGGTCTACATGAAGACCGAGCGCAACGTGGCGATCCAGCTCGCGCACATGCAGGAAACGCTGCACCGCCGCCTGACCGCCGCGTTCGGCGCCGGCGAATACGGCGTGGATGCGCTGCTCTACTGCCCCGATCACACCGTGGCGAACCCGGCGATCGCCGGGCTGCCGCCCGAGCGGATCGTCGACGCCTCGCGCCGCGACCAGCTCGCCGCCGTGATCGCGAGCCTGCTGCCCGAGGACGAACCGCCGTTCGCGAGCGCCGCCAAGATCCACCACTTCCTGTCCGACGAGCTGTCGCTCGCGCCCGACACCAGCGCGCTGGTCGGTCAGGCCGACACGCTCGTCACGCGGCTGTCGGCAGGCCTCGCCACCTGGGCACGCCGCCTGGAAATCGAGCCGTTCCGCCTGCGCGTGATCGCCACCGCCGGCTCGGGCAAGACCCAGCTCGCGGTGCGCGTGATGCGCGACGCCGTGGCGGCCGGCAAGCGCGTGCTCTATGTGTGCTTCAACCGCCCGCTGGCCGATTCGATCAAGCGCGTCGCGCCCGACGGCGCGACCATCGCCAACTACCACCAGTTCTGCGATTCGGTGTTGCGCGACGCGGGCCACACGCCCGATTTCAGCGAACCCGATGCGTTCGCGCGCCTGGAGGCGCGCTTCGCCGACACCCCGGTGCCGGAACGCTGGCATGTGGATGTGCTGATCGTCGACGAGGGTCAGGATTTCCAGCCGGCGTGGGCCGCCGCGCTCGGTCGCGTGTTGAGCCCCGGCGGCGCGTGGTGGTGGCTGGAGGACCCGTTGCAGGCGCTCTATTCGCGCGACGACGTGCCGTTCGACGGCTGGGTCACGCTGCGCGAGCTGACCAACTACCGCAGCCCGCGCGACGTGCTGCATTACCTGCGCAACGTGGTGGGGGAATTCGAGCCGCTCGCGGCCGAGTTGAAATCGGGCAGCCCGTTCGACGATTCGGGCGTGACGTTCAATGCCTACGACGACGGCGACGTCACCGGCGAGGCCTGCATCGACGCCACCAAGCGCGCCATCACACAGGCGCTGTCGCTGGGTTTCCGCAAGCAGGACATCGCGGTGCTGTCGTATCGCGGCCGCGAGCATTCGGTATTTACGCCGCTCGATCAGCTCGGACCGCACCGCGTGCGCCGCTTCACCGGCAAGTACGACCTGTTCGGCACGCCCGAATATCAGGACGGCGACGTGCTGCTCGATTCGATCTACCGTTTCAAGGGGCAGGCCGCGCCGTGCGTGATCCTGACCGAAGTGGATTTCGAGGGCTTCGACGCGCGCGCGGCGCGCAAGCTGTTCGTCGGCGCCACGCGCGCGACGATGAAACTGATCGTGGTGGCGTCGGAACGTGCGGCGGCCCGGATCGCGCCGGCCGAATGAGGCTCGGCTAAAGCCCGAACAGGGCAGCGCGTCATTCGTCACGCGCTTCGGGCTTGCCGCCTGTTTGCTTCCTGCCTTAACTCAACATCACTCAACGTCAACCTCAGGCCACGCGGAACGCGCGCACCGCGTCGCGCAGCCCGTCGGCCTGCTCCTCCAGCGCCGCCGCGGCCGCCGCGGCCTGCTCGACCAACGCGGCGTTCTGCTGCGACACCTCGTCCATCTGCGACACCGCACGGCTGACCTGCTCGATGCCGTCGCGCTGCTCGTCGGACGCCGTGGCGATCGCCGCCATGCTGTCGTTGACGCGCGTGATCGCCTCGCGAATCTCGCTCATCGTGTTGCCGGCGGTGCCGACCAGCCGCGAGCCGGCCGCCACGCGCTCGACCGATTCGCCGATCAGCGCGCGGATCTCCTTGGCCGCCGTGGCCGAACGCTGCGCCAGCGTGCGCACCTCGCCCGCCACCACCGCGAAGCCGCGCCCCTGCTCGCCGGCGCGCGCCGCTTCCACCGCCGCGTTCAACGCCAGGATGTTGGTCTGGAACGCGATGCCCTCGATCGTGCCGATGATGTCGGCCACGCGCTGCGAGCTGCGATCGATGTCGTTCATGGTGCCGATCACCTCGCCCACCACCGTCGCGCCCTGCGAGGCGATGCGGCTCGCGTCGTCGGCCGATTCGCGCGCGTCGCGGGCGTGATCGGCGTTCTGGCGCACCGTGGTGGTCAGTTGCGTCATGCTGGCGGCCGTCTCCTCCAGCGCGGCGGCCTGCTCCTCGGTGCGTTGCGACAAATCGGTATTGCCGGCCGAGATCTGCCGCGTGGCCGTGGCGATCGATTCGGTGCCGTGCGAGACGCGCCGCACCGTGTCGGCCAGGTTGCGCTGCATGCGCGTGACGCCCGTCACCAGTTCGGCCATTTCGTCGCGCGAGGTCCAGGTCAGCTCGCGCGTCAGGTCGCCGTCGGACAGGCGGCGGAAGTGTTCGAGCAGCTCGGAGATCGGGCGCGAGATCGCGTAGTGCAGGCCGATCGCGCAACCGAGGCAGGCGGCCAGGCCGAACGCGATCGTGACCACCGACACCAGGCGCAGCAGCGAGAAGCTGTTCTGCGCGCCGTCATAGACAGTCTTGCCGCGCGCCATGCCGTACTTGTCGAGTTCGACGGAGGCCTTGCTCAACGCCACCGACAGCGCCGGGGAAGTTTTCATCATCAGTTGATCGGCCTGATCGGGATGGCCGTTGCGCATCGCGTCGATCATCGGCCGGATCGCCTGTGCGATGAACGCCGAGCGCGCCACGCCCACCGCATCGGCCAACTGCTGCTCGCCTTCGTGGCGCGGCAGCGCGCTGTAGTCCTGCCAGGCGCGGTCCGAGATCGCCAGATACGATTCGGCCTTGTTCAGCACCGAGGCCAGGTCCGGACGATCCGGGTGGAGGATCGCGCGGTCGAGCGTGGTGCGCACGATCGTCAGGTTCAGGTTCGCCGAGGCCAGCGCGGTTTGCGAGGCCAGTTGCGAGGCGTAGGCGTCCTTCAGTGCGTCGTTCGAATTCTGCATGCCGGCCAGGCCGATCACGCCCGTCACGCAGAGGATCAAGGCAGCCAGCGCGAGCGTCGAATAAAGGCGCGTGCGAATCGAAAAACGGGAAAACAGGGCGTTCATGGCGGACCGTCGACAGGGCTGATGGCGCTCGCGCGCACGGGAATTGCTGCCGGTGTTTACGGAAAAAACAGACAAAACTTGATATTGTGTTTTCCCTAATAAAGCAAAAATCGAAGGACGTTACGCAAAAGTTTGATCTCGCGCATAGTGGCGACTTCGGTACCTCTTCAGGCCCTTATGTCTCCTAGCGCTCACGCGAACCCGCATTGCAATTTCCGAAATACCGGCAGCGCCAACGCCCGCCGCTCGCGCGCGATCCGGCCCGGTGCCGGCCGCGACGCCGCAGTGCACCGCGTACTTCGCGACGATTTCACGCACACACGCTAAAATCCGCGCATGCCGACACCGACCTCGCCCTCTCCCGCCGAGCCGCCTTCCGACGGCACGATCTCCAACGAGTACACCGTCGACGAGCTGGCCCGCGTGACGGACACCACGGTGCGCAACGTGCGCGCGTACCAGGATCGCGGCCTGCTCACGCCGCCGCGCAAACGCGGCCGGGTCGGCATCTACGACGACACCCACGTCGCGCGACTCAAGGTGATCAACCATCTGCTCGCGCGCGGCTACACGCTGTCGAACATCCAGGATCTGATCAAGGCCATCGACGACGGCCACGACCTGCGCTCGATTCTCGGCCTCGAGAACGCGATCGGCGGACGCTGGTCGCACGAGCGTCCGAAAACCTATTCGCTGGCCGATCTGGTGTCGCTGTTCGGCCCGCAGACGCCGGCCTCGCTGCTGCGCGTGACCGAACTCGGGCTGCTCGAACGGCGCGGCCTGTCGTTCGTCGCGAAGACCCCGGCCCTGATCGAGGCGGCCGGCGCGCTGGCCCGCGAAGGCATTCCGGTGCGCGACCTGGTGGACGCGATGGCGATCGCGCGGCCGCACTTCGATGCCATCGCGCGCGTGCTGGTGGACCTGGTGGTGCGCCGGCTCGACCGCTACGACGAAGGTTCGCTGCCGCCCGCCACCGACGTGCCCGCGCTGGTCGATTCGATCTGGCGGCTGCGCCCGCTGTCGGCCACGTTCGTCGAGGCCGAGATGAACCGCGCGCTCGAAGCAGCCTCCGGCGATTATCTGGGCGGCCGCGTGGCGACCATCCTCGACAAGCGACTCAGCGACGAAGCCTCGCGCGGCGAAGCGCAACCGGCCGCCGATCCCCCCGGCAACACGCGCGGCAAGCGCTAGAAACCATAGTCGCGCCGCCGTCATATTGATATCGGCAATGCTTGGTTGGTCCGCGCGGATGCCCGTGCGACGATTTTTCGAATGCGGCGGCCCCCGATGCACGAGGGCCGCCGTTTTCGATGAATCGCGCCGTTCGGCGCCGCTCCGGAGATTGCCCGATGTCCTTCGCATCGCCCCGCCTCGCCCGCCTTTCGCGCTGGCTTCCCGCTACCCTGTTCGCCGCCGCCACGCTGATCTCCGCGACCGCCGCCCCCTCTGCCTGCGCGCAGGACGGCGGCGATCACGTGCTGCGGATCGGCTATCAGAAGGCAGGCCTGCTCGCGGTGGTCAAGGCGCAGGGCGCGCTCGACGCGAAGCTCAAGCCGCTCGGCTATGCGATCAAGTGGTTCGAATTCCCGGCCGGCCCGCAACTACTCGAAGCGCTCAACGCCAACAGCATCGATTTCGGCTACACCGGCGCGCCGCCGCCCGTGTTCGCGCAGGCCGGCGGCGTGCGCTTTGTTTACGTGGGCGCCGAGCCGCCCGCGCCGCACAACGAGGCGATCTTCGTGAAGGCCGGCTCGCCGATCCGCGACGTGGCCTCGCTGCGCGGCAAGAAGATCGCGCTGCAGAAAGGCTCCAGCTCGAACTACCTGCTGCTGGCCGCGCTGACCAAGGCCGGGCTGCGCTACGAAGACATCCACCCCGTGTATCTCGCGCCCGCCGACGCGCGCGCCGCGTTCGAGAGCGGCGACGTCGATGCGTGGGTGGTGTGGGACCCGTACTATGCCGCCGCGCAAAGCGCGCTGAAGGTGCGCACGCTGTCGGACTACACAGGGCTGGTGGCGTCGTACAACTTCTACGAGGCCACGCGCGATTTCGCCGGCTCGCACGCCGACATCGTCGGCGCGGTGCTGCGGCAGATCCGCGAGACGGGCCTGTGGGTCAACGCGCATCCGGCCGACACGGCCGCGATCATCGCGCCGAAGGTCGGCCTCGACACGGCGCTGGTGGAAACCTGGCTCAAGCGCGTGCCGTTCGGCGCGGTGCCGGTGAACGACAAGATCGTCGCCTCTCAGCAGGCCGTGGCCGATGCGTTCTACGGCGTCAAGCTGATCCCGCAGAAGCTCGACGTGGCCGCCAACGTGTGGCGCGATCCCGCGGTGGAAGCCGCGCTGGCGGCGAAGTAAGGCCGCACGACGTAACGCCGGCGTATGGGGCGGGTGACGGCCGCCCCTGATGCCTGCGCCCCCGATGCCTGCGCCCCTGATACCGGCGCCCCTTTTGCCGACGCCCCGCCCTTCGACTTCGGTGCGAGCGCGTCGCGTACCTGTCGATCATCGTCGCGCTCGCGCGGTTCGGGCCGACGATCTCTGCCTCCATCTCCATCTCCATCTCCACGCCGTGCCGGCGGAACGTGTTGACGCCGCGATGCGGCATTCAACCGGATGGGCCGTCGGCGCGCGAACGGGCTTGGCGCAAATGTCGAAGCGGCCCCTGCCCGCTCAACGGCCGAACTGCTGCCGCACGACGTTGTCGAGCGTATCGGCCAGCTTCGCGGCGTCCTCGCCGGGCAGGCCGATGCCGAATTCGTGGCGCACCGCGCGGCCGTCGATCAGATAAAGGCTCCAGGTCATGTCGGTGGACGACGTCGAGCGCATCGTGTGCAACGCGCCCCAGATCGCATCGGCATCCGAACGAATGCCGCGCAGTTGCCCCTCGCTCAACGCCGCGCCTTCCTGCGCGACGCGCTGCAAGGTGAAATTGCCGGCCGCGTCGCGCGAGGCGGCCGTGACCACCCGCGTGATGCGCCCGCTGTCGTAATCGACCACCAGCCACAGCGACTGCGGCGTCATGAAGCCGCCGCGCGCCAGCATCAGCCCGTGCGCGGGCGGGCGGATCGCCGTGACGATGAAATCCATCGCGCAATCCTGGCAGACATAGCCGGCCGGCAGCAGTTGCGCGCCGGTGGCGCCGGCCGGATGCACGACCGGCGCCGGTTGCGGGGTGCGCGGCGTGTCGGAGCCGGCGCAGGCGGACAGCAGCGCCGCAACGGTCAACGCGAGAACAATGACAGGACGCAAGCGTGCGCTCCTTCGGTGCATGACAGACGATCAAGGGGCGCGGCCGGCGCGGATTGCTACGCAAACGGCAACGCATGGCGCGCCATCATCGCATTGCCCCCGGCTCTCCGCAATGACGAAAGCAATCGGTAATAAATATTTAAATCGATAGAAAGACAACGCATGCGATTTGCACACGTTTAGCGCATTGCGAGAATGTCAATATCCGCTCGAATCGATTTCCCCAATCATTAATCTGAAAATCGTTTCTGTTTTTTTAATACCACGCTCGGGGTATTTCAACGCCATTTTTATTTTCGTCGTCCTATCATGCGGCCCATTGCCCGATCGTCATTCGAACGCCGCCACGCCCGCCCAGAAAGCCCGCCAGGCGTGGCACGCAGCGCCGTTTGATTTGCGTCGATTCACCTGAATCGATTACGCGCATCCACCGCGCGCAATGATTCCACCGGTCATTTCGGCAATCCGGCAACGTAGTCTCGCATTCCGCTATTCCCTATCGTCCCTTCTGGAGGCCATACGATGAAACCCACCCTGATCGCCGCCGCATTGTGCGGTGCGTTTGCCGTCACGACGTCCGCGCATGCGCAAAGCAGCGTCACGCTCTACGGCCTGATCGACACCGGCATCGTGTACACCAACAACCAGCTCGGCCACAGCGCCTGGCAGGAAAACAGCAGCTCGACGCAGAACACGGTGTTCGGCCTGAAGGGCAGCGAGGATCTCGGCGGCGGCCTGCATGCGGTGTTCAAGCTGGAACAGGGCTTCCTGCTCAACAACGGCGCGCAGGCGTTCTCGGGCGACGGGTTCGGCTCGCAGGCCTGGGTCGGCCTGCAGAGCGACCAGGCCGGCACGCTGACGCTCGGCCGCCAGTTCGACGTGATGAACGACCTGGTCGGGCCGCTGACCGCCGAGCTGAACACCTGGGGCGGCAGCATCGCCGCGCATCCGTTCGAGAACGACAACCTCGCCGCGAACTCGGTGGTGGTCAACAACACCGTGAAGTACGCGAGCCCCACCTGGAACGGCCTGACGTTCGAAACCATGTACGGCTTCAGCAACAAGGCCGGCAGCTTCGCCAACAACCGCGCGTACGGCTTCGCGCTGTCGTACGCGCAAGGCCCCGTGAATCTCGCGGCCGGCTACCTGCAGTTCAGCAACGCGGGCAATGCGGCCGGCGCGATCACGTCGAGCGACGCCAGCGCGAACTTCGTCTCGCAGCGCCAGCGGATCTGGTCGCTCGGCGGCAACTACACGTTCGGGGCGGCCACCGTCGGCCTGGTCTGGAGCCACACGCAGATCGACAACGCCACCGGCGTGTTCTCGTTCGGCACCGGCAGCTACCTCGGCTCGGGCGACAGTTCGGCGGGCAGCCTGAACGGCACGCTGCGCCTCGACAACTACGAAGTGAACGGCAAGTACGCGCTGACCCCGGCGTTGAGCGTGTCGGGCGCCTACACCTACACGCGCGGCGCCTACAACGGCGCGTCGCCGGGCTGGAACACGGCGATGCTGCAGACCGATTACGCACTCAGCAAGCGCACCGACATCTACCTGGAAGGCGTGTTCCAGAACGTGCACGGCGCGCCGGCCGGCTCGGTGCTGTCGCATGCGATGATCAACACGCTGTCGCCGTCGTCGACCGACAAGCAGGTGGCCGTCACGGCCGGCCTGCGGCATACGTTCTGATGCGGGTGGTTTAAGCATGGCCGCCGGCTCGCAGGCCGGCGGCCCTGCGTGCTGCGTGCTGCGTGCTGCGTGCTGCGTGCTGCGTGCTGCTTGCTGCGTGCTGCTTGCTGCTTGCCTGCCTGCCTGCGGCGTAAAACGGCCTCGTCGGCGAGATGGCAAACGGCCTCGCGCCCGACCTCATCAACGCCCTCACGACGGGCCTCGCCACCCGTCCGATCAGCAGCACGCGGCCCGACAAGCCCGGACTCAACCGATCTCAATCGGCCTTCGACAACACCGTCTTGTCCGCGCCGACCACCAGCAGCACCTCCGCCTGCTGCGCGCCCAACGAGCGAATCCGGTGCGGGATGCGCGCATTGAAGTGCACCGCATCGCCGACCGACAGCGTCACCTTGTGATCGGCGAAATCGATCTCGACCTTGCCGCGGTGCACGAACAGGAACTCCTCGCCTTCGTGCTCCTTGTAATCCGACGCCTCGAATTCCGCCGGCGGCGAGATCATGAACGGCACCAGCCCCGCATGGCCGCCGCGCGGCGAGAGGATTGCGTAGCGCGGCTGATCGGCGTTGCCGCCGTCCTCCCCGCCCTGCGCGACCGGCACACGGTCCGCCACGCGCACCACCGTCACCGGCTCCTCGCCCTGCGCGACCGAAAACAACTGGTTCACGTCCACGCTCAACGCGCCGGCCAGCTTCATCGCCGTGGCGATCGACGGCGTGTTCAGGCCGCGCTCGACCTTCGACAGATAGCTCTTGGTCAGCGCCGTGCGGTCCGCCAGATCCTGCAGGCTCAGGCCCAACTGCTTGCGCAACATTTTCAAACGAATCGCGAGCACCGATATTTCCCCAAATTTTCCCGAACCGATATGACACATCGTGTCATATACTACACGTCGTCAACTTCCTGCCCTGCACGGCAGGTCGGTCACACCCTGAATGATTGATCGCCAGGAGGCGCGTCATGCCCGACACACTGAACCTCACGAAGTCCGAAATCGTTGCCCGCTCGCAGGCGCTGATGAACGCCGAACTCGCCGAGCAGCGCTGGACCCCGCGCCAGAAGCTCGCGCTCACCTGCCGGATTCTATTCGATGGGGGCCACGATTCGGGCCTGGCCGGACAGATCACCTGCCGCGCGGAAGACACCGACACGTTCTACACCCAGCCGCTCGGCCAGGGCTTCGACGAAATCACGCACGATGGCCTGCTGCGCGTCGATCAGGACCTGAAGACGCTCGACGGCAAGGGCATCCCGAACCCGGCGAACCGCTTCCACACCTGGGTGTATCGCGCGCGGCCGGACGTCAACTGCATCATCCATACGCATCCGCTCTACGTGTCGGCGCTGTCGATGCTCGAAACGCCGCTGGTGGTGTCGCACATGGACATGACGCCGCTTTACGACGATTGCGCGTTCCTGGCCAAGTGGCCCGGCATCCCGGTCGGCAACGAGGAAGGCGAGCTCATCTCGAGCGCACTCGGCAGCAAGCGCGCGATCCTGCTTGCGCACCACGGCATGCTCGTGACCGGCAAGACGGTCGAGGAAGCCTGCCTGCTCGCGCTGCTGATGGAGCGCGCCGCGCGCCTGCAACTGATCGCCATGCAGGCCGGCACGATCCAGCCGATTCCGGCGCCGCTGGCCAACGAGGCGCACGACTGGACCTCGACGCCCAAGCGCCACGCCGTGACGTTCGACTATTACGCGCGCCGCGCGCTGCGCCACCACCCCGATTGCCTCGGCTAAACCGGGTGTCGACGCCTCGACGCCTTGTCCGATTCATTCGCCCCGATTAGCCCCGATTAGCCCCATTCGTCCCATTCGCTCGATAGCCAGTCAGTCAGGAGTCCACATGTCCCAACCGCAATTCGCCGGCATCATCGCCTACCCGATCACGCCGTTCACGGCGAACGACACCCTCGACCTCCCCGCGCTGCGCGCCGGCATCGACCGCCTGGTCGACAGCGGCGTGCATGCGATCGCCCCGCTCGGCAGCACCGGCGAAAGCGCCTATCTGAGCGAGGACGAATGGAACGAGGCGGCCGAGGCATCGATCGGCCAGGTCGCCCGGCGCGTGCCGGTGGTGGTCGGCATTTCCGACCTGACCACGCGCAACGCGATCCGCCGCGCGCGGTTCGCCGAGCAGGCCGGCGCCGACGCGGTGATGGTGCTGCCGATCTCGTACTGGAAGCTCGCCGAGCAGGAGATCTTCGATCACTACGCCGCGATCGCCGCCTCGGTCGGGACGCCGATCATGGTCTACAACAACCCGGCGACCAGCGGCGTCGACATGAGCCCGCAACTGATCGCGCGGCTCGTGCGCGAGATCGACAACGTCACGATGGTCAAGGAAAGCACCGGCGACATCCAGCGCATGCACACGCTGCGCGAGCTGTCGAACGGCGAGATTCCGTTCTACAACGGCTGCAACCCGCTCGCGCTCGAAGCGTTCTGCGCCGGCGCGACCGGCTGGTGCACGGCCGCGCCGTGCCTGATTCCCGAGCTGACGCTGGCGCTCTACCGCGCGACGCAGCAAGGCGCGCTGGCCGAGGCGCGCGCGCTGTTCTACCGGCAACTGCCGGTGCTGAACTTCATCCTGAAGGGCGGCCTGCCGACCACCGTCAAGGCCGGGCTCAGGCTGCAAGGGCACGACGTCGGCGCGCCGCGCCGCCCGCTGCAAGCGTTGTCGGCCGAGCAGACCGAGCGGCTGGCCGGGCTGTTGAAGGCGGTGGCGTAACGCGGCTGGGCTGGGCTGGGCTGGGCTGGG
>NZ_BAAILN010000046.1:0-17450 GCF_054589155.1 Burkholderia sp. 3C | reverse complement strand
TGCCTGAGCGCCTGCAGGCGCTGCAACGGCTCGGCGTGCCGCGCGAAGCCGACGGGCCGCTGGCCGCCGCGGCCGCCAGCTCCACGTTCGACACGCTGTCGCGCGAACTGAAGGACGGCAAGCTGCGCCTGGCCGTCACGCGCCGCGAATTCCTGCTGCTCGAATGCCTGATGCGCAGCCCCAACGCGCCGGTGCCGCGCGATCAACTGATTCGCTACGTGTGGCAGGACAAGGAGGACGTCGATCCGTCGAGCGTGAACCTCGTGGTGTCGCGGCTGCGCCGCAAGCTCGCGCGCCATCTGCCCGACGTGAAGATCGATACCGTCAGCCGCTACGGCTATCAGGTGACGCTGCCGGACGCCTGACGCGCGCGTTGCACGAAGAAAACCGCCTCGCCACCAACGACAAGGGCGCACTGCCAGCCGGCAGCGCGCCCTTGTTGCATGGGCCGCGATGATCAGGAGCCGAAGAACGGCACGCAGAAATCGGGCGGCCCGACGCAATCGCCGGGACCATTGGGGCGCGCGGCGGCGCAGCCGGACAGCATGGCACCGGCGGCCATCGCGACGAGCGCGAGGCGGGCGGTGCGAACGAGCAGAGGACGAAGCTTCATGTCGGGCGAGTGGGGCGATGACGGCAGCGAGGAGCGGGAGGCGTGATGCGAACGCGGTGCCTGCGGGCCGGCCGGCGCGTGCGAGGGATGGTGCGCGGGATGGTGCAACGCGCGCGGAAGGCCGGCCGTGCAGCGGCGTGCATCAGTGTGCATAGAGCGTCGAATTCAGATACTTGAGCTGGCCGTCCTGTTCGGCATGCACCAGCTCTCCATACACCTGGGCGCGGGTCATTTCATGGGTCGGCTGGCCGTACGGCTGCGCATAGGTCTGGGTGCCCGACTGCGCCGTCCAGGTGCTTGCGGCGCCGCCCGGTACGCCGTCCTTGCTGGCGGCGGGCACCCTCTGCGTGGTCGTGGCGGCCTGCCCTGAGACTGTGTTGGCAAAGGCGGGGACGGCAAGCGCGGCAAGCAGCGCGGCGGCGACGATCTTCGCGGAATTCATGTTCGTTATCCTCATGATTGATGACTGGGTTCATCCCCGGCGCAATCGTTCTTGCGCTGCGCGTCGGGTTGACAAGAAGCATAGAGGGGGGGCGATAGCGGTTCGGCATACGCAACGTGAAAAGAAATTCATGCGTGGCGGCCAGGCTGTCGGGAACGACATGAATCGCGGGTATCGCGAAGATGAAAAAGGCTTCATTTTTCAGGGCATTTTCATAACCGCCCTGTCATGCGCACTGCCTAAATTGTGCGCCATCGCACCGCGTACGGATCGGCCATTCCACACGCGGCTAGCGGTGCGAGAAGACCGACCCACTCTAGCGAAATCATCATGAAGAAATATCTGGCAATCCCGGCGGCGCTCGCGTGCCTGCTTTCGACCGCCGCTCATGCGCAGAGCAGCGTGACTCTCTACGGCACGATCGATGCAGGCCTGGATTACATCAGCAACCAGAAATCGGGCAACGTCAGCGGCCCGTCCTACAGCGTGCAAAGCGGCAACGTGAGCACCTCGCGTTGGGGCCTGCGCGGCAATGAAGACCTCGGCGGCGGCCTGTCGGCGGTGTTCACCCTCGAAAACGGCTTCAGCGTCAACAACGGCAAGCTCGGCAACGGCGGTGACGAGTTCGGCCGTCAGGCATTCGTCGGCCTGTCGAGCAACCAGTGGGGCACCGTCACGCTGGGTCGTCAGTACGACTTCCTGGTGGACTACGTCGCGCCGCTGTCGGCGACCGGCTCCGGCTTCGGCGGCAACATCGCCGACCACCTGTTCGACAACGACAACCTCGCGAACGACACGCGCATGAACAATTCCATCAAGTTCCGCAGTGCGAACTACAGTGGATTCTCGTTCGGCGGCGCCTACGCTTTCAGCAACATGGGCGGCGGGATGTCGAACAACAACGCGTACAGCGTCGGCGCCGCGTATGCGAACGGCCCGGTCAGCCTGGGCGTGGGCTACCTGCAATCGAACAACCCGGGCGGCGTGAACACGCCGGCCAACACGGGCGGCGCGTTGAGCAGCGCGGATGGCGATTCGATGCTGGTGGGCGGCCGCTGGCGCACCTTCGGCGCGGGCGCACGCTACGCGTTCGACAAGGCCAGCGTCGGCTTCGTCTACACGCGCACGATCCTGAACAACCCGAACGAAATTTCGGAAGGCGGCTCGTACGGCAGCGTCAACGGCCAGTTGCTCACGTTCAGCAACTATGAACTGAATGCGCGCTACTTCCTGACGCCGGCCCTGACGCTGGGTGGTTCGTACACCTACACGCAAGGCCGCTTCGACAACGCCGGCCGCACGCTGGCACCGAAGTGGAACCAGTTCATGCTGCAGGCCGATTACGCGCTGTCGCGCCGCACCGACCTGTACCTCGAAGGCGTGTATCGCAAGGTCAGCGGCGTGGATGGCGTGTCGGTGCTGGGCCAGGCCGGCATCTTCAACTTCGCGGCGTCGAGCAACAACCGCCAGGCTGTCGTGGCAGCCGGCATTCGTCACAAGTTCTGACCGGTCCTCGCCGGTTGAAGCAGGCCGGGCGGCGCGTGCCGCCCGGCTTTGCGCGAGGATCGATCGATTCGCGCGCTTAGGTGGCGGCGTGTCCGGTCGAGCGACCGGGTGCGCCGGTAGTGCGGTTTCCGTCTCTCTTGTTTTGCCGGCGGTAGTGGTGCGGCGAGTGGATGGCGGTGATCTTCGGCCCCATGACGCGGTTGCGTCATGGGGTTTTTTTATTAGAGTGGGCGCGTGTCTCTCACCGCTTCATATACCGCTGCGCCAACGCCTCATACAACGGCGGCGCAAAAAACTTCGACGTCTGGCTCGCAATCAACGCCGTCGCCATCAGCGAAATCACCAGCGTGTGCCCGTTGATCATCTCGATGACGATTACGAACGCCGTGATCGGGCTTTGCGTGACGGCGGCGAGATATCCCACCATGCCGAGCGCGATCAGCATCGGCAACTGCATCTGGCCGAACACGAGGTGCAGCGTGTTGCCCACGCCCGCACCGATCGCCAGCGACGGCGCGAACAGCCCGCCCGGCGTGCCGGGCAGGTAGGAGCCGATCATCGACGCCATCTTGATCAGCGGATACACGGCCGACACCTGTGCGTGCCCCTCCAGCATCCCGCGCGCCTCGGCGTAGCCGCTGCCGAACGTGTGGCCGCTGCTGGCCACGCCGATCACCGCGATGACGAAGCCGCACACGGCGGCGAACTGCACGGGCCGGTTCTGCCGCAGCGCGAGCAGCCGCTCCGGCATCCAGCGCGGCGTGTTGAGCAGCAGCCAGCAGAACAGCCCGCCGAGCGTGCCGGTCAGCAGGCCGACCAGTACCACGGCCACCGCGAGCAGGTTCGGCAGATGGCCATCGATGGCGATGGTGCCGAAATAGACGTAGTTGCCCTGCAAGGCCAGCGAGACGACGCCCGCGAAGATGATCGCGGTGATCAGCACGCCGCTGGTGCGCTGCTCGAAGCTGCGCGACAACTCCTCGATGGCGAACACCACGCCGGCCAGCGGCGCGTTGAACGCGGCCGACAGCCCGGCCGCGGCGCCGGCCAGCGCGAGCTTGTGCTCGATCGCCACGCCGGAAATGCTGCGCAGCCGCGCCGGGTAGAAGCGCCGCATCGAATACATCAGCGACGCGCCCACATGGATCGTCGGCCCCTCGCGGCCGATCGTGAAGCCGCCGAGGATGGCCAGGAACGAGATGCCGATCTTGCCGACCAGGATTCGCAGCGTCAGCAGCCGGGGGCCGAGCCCGCGCACGTCGTGCAGGCTGGCGATCACCTGCGGGATGCCGCTGCCTTCCGCGCCGGGGAACCAGCGGCGCGTCAGCCACACGCCGAGCGCCGACACGGCCGGCGTGACCAATAGCGGCAACCAGAAGTGCGCGGCGTGCATGCGCTGGAACAGGTCGTAACCGAGATCGATCAGCCGCGCATAGAGCACGGCCACCAGCCCGGTGGCCACGGCCCCCATCCAGAACAGGCCGAAGTGCAGCCATCGGCGTCGTCCGCGCACGATCGTGCGGCGGTCGAAAAGGGCAGGTAAGCGCATGGGAGGGGCCGGCCGGGAAAAGAGGCATATTGTGACATAAATGTCTGGCCGGGCCGGCTGGGTATGGCTTGGGTGTCAGTCTTCTCGGTTCTCGAAGACCCAGCCGAATGCGCCGTAGAGTGCTTTGTGCTGCGCGGCGAGGTCGAGCAGGCAGCGCTCGCCCTTGCGCGTGAGGTGGACCTGCACGAGCCGCCGGTCGGCGTCGCTGGCGCGTCGCTCGACCAGCCCGGCGGTTTCGCAGCGGGATACGAGTGCGGCGGTGCCGTTTGGCGCGGCCTGCAACCGTTCGGCCAGTTCGCCGACGCTGGCCCAGGTGCGGCCGGGGAAGCCGCGCACATGCAGCAGCAACTGGTATTGCAGGGTGGTGATGCCGGCCGCGTTGGCGATTTCCTCGGAAGCCCGCAGGAATTTGCGCAGTTCGTGGCGGAACGAGGACATGGCCTCCAGGTCCTGCTTGTCGGGCGGGGTCATGCGGGGGGGCCGGGTTTGCGGCTGGTGGCGGTGCGGTTCATGGAGGGCTCGTTGCGGCGTCGGTCGGGGTGCGTAGTGTATCGAGGCTTGGCGGGGCGGCGCATGGGCATGCCCGGCCGAGTATTGGCGAAGGTGCGCGTGGAAATCAACGACCTGCATGTCGTCGCTTGCATCGCGACCTCGGCCAACGTGACTGCATCAATCCACTGACGATGCCCGTTCCTTGCGTTCAGGGCGTATCGTGCCGATCGATAAAGCGCGTCGTATCGGAGAAGCTGGGCGAGAGAAAGCGCAATGCACGCGAGAACGCGCCGATGATGATGCGATGCCCTGCTCGGTCGTACATGATCTCTTCCACCTGACCGCCTTTCTCGCGTATGCGGGCGGTGAGCCGGTCGGTATTGCCAGGGTCGACGATTTTGTCGTTTCGGCCTGCGATCAAGAGCATCGGCGGTGCGGTCCCGCTGACGTGGTTGATGGGTTGCGTCACGGCAAGGCCGCCCGGATTCTCGAAGATTTTTTCCAGTATCGGATCTTGCAAGGGAAGGAAATCGTACGGGCCGGCCAACCCGACGGCGCCGCGAATATCGCGCACCGGGTCGAGGCCGACTGCACCCAGCCAGCGTGGATCGAGCGCGAGCATGGCGACACTATACGATCCGGCCGAATGCCCGACCAGGAACAGGCGCGAGGGATCGCCGCCATACTGCGCCGCGTGGGCGCGCGCATAGGCGACCGCGTGGGCGGCATCTTCCAGGAAGTCGGGATAGCGCGCTTGCGGGTAGACGCGGTAATCCGGCACGAACGTCACGTAGCCGTGACGAGTCAGGGCGGCCGCGACGAAGCCATAGTCTTTCTTGCTGCCTTCCTGCCAACTACCGCCATACAGAAACACCACGACCGGCCGCCCCTTTCCGGCGTGCCGTTCGGCATCCCTCGGCGTATAGACATCCATGCCCTGACGCGCATCGCTGCCGTATTTGACGTCATGCACAATCGTCAGATCGTGACCTGCCGAAAGCGCATTCAAGCTGCTGACGCAGGCGTTCAAGCCCGGGAGCAAGGCCATCACGATCAATAGACGCAGCGCGCGTAAGGGCGAGCTCGAGGGCGCACGATCGCGCGTTGTCTGATGCAGGTGATTACCGTGCTGCCGGCGGAGAAAACTGCAAGGCATCATGAATTTCCTTTTTCAATATCGGCCACACGGGCGAGGTCAATGACACTTCGTCCAGATGCCCACTGTCCGGCACGACGATCAACCTGGCCTGGCCGTGAGCCTTCCGTACACGCGACACATAGTCTTGCGCGAGCGCAGGCGGCGCGATCGTATCGTCCGCACCATGGATGGCAATGACACGCACCGTGCCGGATGGCAACGCAGCGGGAGATGTGTCGGAAAAAACATCGTTTCGCCTGTCGTCGGGCGAGCCGGTCAGTGCCGCCACATCGACCCTGCATGCCTGGCGAATCGCATTCGCATCGCGCTTGAGATCGCCGAATCCGCCGAGGCTGATGACGGTCGGAATGGGGAGCGAGACGGGAACATGCAGGCTGCTGTGCGGAGGCAAATGCGAGCGGGTGGCCGCCCACAGTGCGAGTTGCGCGCCCGCCGAATGCCCGATGGCAAGCACGCGGCTCGCATCGAGATCGAGGGCGGACGCCCGGCTGCGCAATAAATCGATGGCAGCGCCCATGTCCTGGTACATGCCGGGATATCCGCCGCCGGGTTCGTCGACGCGGCGATATTCGACATTCCACGCAGCAATACCGTGTTCGGCGAGGCGTGCAGCGATCGCCCCCATTTGCGGCAGTCCGCCGTATCGGCTTTGCCAGCATCCCCCATGAACCAGGATGGCGACGGGAAACGGCCCTGCACCTCGGGGACGATAAAAGGCGACGATCTGGGACGGCGCGGGGCCGTAGTGAAAAACGGTCGTGGCGGGCGGCGCGGTTATCGCGAGGTAGGCATCCAAAGACATCGGCGCTGCCAGGCAGCGATTGGCAAAGAATGCCGCCAAGGCCAGCGTTTGAAGCAGGCGTTTGAATCCGTGCGCTGTTTTCAAGCGACGTCCCCCGGCCGACGATCGTACGTGGACCAGACAATCCCTGCGATCAACAACGCCTGGAAGGGCAGGCGCGCCAAGAGCAGACCGGGTGGAACCGATGGAAAAAGCGCCGCGTGCTGCCACATATAGACATTGGCGGGCGTCACGGCCACGGTCAGCAGGGCAAGGCCCCAACCTGCGTAGCGTCGTGTAAGCCGCGAGACGAGACCGATCACGCCGAGCAGTTCGAAGAAACCACTGATGTAGACCATCGCGTACGGCGACGGTATGGACGGTGGGACGATGCTGACGAACGCGTCGGTAAACATGAAGTGGCAGACGCCGCCAATCGAAAACCAGAGCGCGACGAACCCGAGGACCAGACGTCGGGGCAAGGGGCTGCGGAAACGGTAGTCGGGCATCCTGAGGCACGCTTATCAGATGACGGTGGCGAACATCGTGCAAGTCACGATCCCGGCATGATTGCACGTTTCGCCCCCCGCTTCGCGTTGCCGTGTTTATGCTTTTCCGAGCGACAAGGCGACCGGCCGATGCCGCCTGAACGTCCTGGCGATGCGTTCAATGAAGGCAAAAAAAAGCGTCCACCGAAACCGGCGGACGCCCAAAAGCGCGGCACGCACCACACATGCCGCAGGAGGGGGAAATTCAGATTCGTGTAGCGTCTCGCGCGCCGGTCGAGTTCGAGTTGGAAGGCGCCGCAGACGAAGCCGCCACCGGCACGGCGGCAGCCACGCCCGACGCCGCCGCAGGCGCGGCACCGGCAGCAGCGCCGCCATGCGCATCCGCCATCGCGGAGCCGTCGCCGCCCTCGTCAGACCACCCGCCGCCAATCGCCGCAATCAAGCCCACCGCCGCCAACTGCCGGCGCGTATCCAGCTCAAGCATCGCGATCTTCGTATTCAGCTCGGTGGTCTGCGCCGTCACCACATCGAGATAGCTCACCACCCCATCGCGATACCGCGACATCGAAAGCGCCAACGTCCGCTCCGCCGCATCGAGCGCTTCCTGCTGCCGATCCGCCTCATCCCCGAGGTGATGCGTCAGCGCCAGGTTGTCCTCCACCTGCTGACAAGCCTGCAACACCACCGAGCGATACTTCGCGCCGTTCTCGGCCAGCTTGGCGTGCGCCTGATCGGTGATTGCCTGGCGGCGGCCGCCGTCGAACAGCGTCAGCATCAGGCTCGGCCCGATCGACCAGATCTCGTTCGGCGCACTGAGCCAGTGGCCCAGCCCCGAGCTTTGATAGCCGCCCACCAGGCCGAGCGTGATGTCGGGGAAGAACGCCGCGCGTGCCACGCCGATCTGCGCGTTGGCGGCGGCCATGCGGCGCTCGGCGGCGGCCACGTCGGGCCGGCGTTGCAGCAGCGTGGCCGGCAGCCCGGCCGGGATCGACGGCAGGTGCGCGGTGCTCAGGTCGGCGGCCAGGGAGAACGACGAGGCCGGCACGCCGGTGAGCGTCGCAATCGCATGCTCGTAAAGCGCGCGGCGCGCCCGCACGTCCTCGGCCGAGGCGCGCGCGGAATCGAGCTGCGTCTGCGCGCGCGACACGTCGAGGTCGGACGCGATACCGCCCGCGTGGCGGCTCATGGTGAGCTTCAGCGCGTGCCGGTAGGTGTCGATGGTGTCGGCCAGCAGCTTCTGCTGCTGATCGAGCCCGCGCAGGCTGAAGTAGGCGCTGGCGAGGCTGGCCTGCAGGCTCAGGCGCACCGAGGCCAGATCGTCGGCGCTGGCCTGCGCGGTGGCGCGGCCGGCGGCCACCTCGTTGCGCACCTTGCCCCACAGGTCGAGGTCGTAGTCGAAGCCGGCTTCCAGCGTGTTGTCGCCATAGATGTCGGGCTGCGTCGCGCCGCGCAGCGGGCGCGTGTTCGACGCGCGGTTGCTGGAGATGCCCGCGCCCAGGCCGAGGGTCGGGAACAGCCCCGAGCGCGCCTGATCGAACAGCGCGCCGGCCTCGTCGTGACGCGCCATCGCGGCGGCCACGTCGGGATTGGCGGCGGCCACCTGCACTTCGAGCCGGTCGAGCACCGGATCGCGGAACGCCTTCCACCAGCCGTCGCGTTCGATGCGGTCGGCGGGCCGGGCCGTCTGCCAGCCGTCCGCTTCCTTGAACTGGGTCGGCAGCGCGGTGGCGGGCGCGTGGTAGGTCGGCGCGAACGAGCAGGCGGAGAGGAACGCGATGCCGGCCAGCACCGCGCAAAGCCTACGATTAACCATGCGCAGGCTCCGTCGAGGTCGAAGTCGGGGCTCCGCCCGGCGCGCTCAGTCTCACCGGATCGCCCGACGACAGTGAATCGGGCGGGTTGTCGATCACGCGATCGTCGGCGTCGAGGCCGGTGGCGATCTGCACGTGCGTGCCGAGATCGGTGCCGATCGTCACATTCTTCAGGAGTGCGTGATTGTCCTTGCCGATCACCGCGACCTGCAGGCCGTTCTGGCGGAAGATCAGCGAACTGGCCGGAATCGTCAGCGTATGGCCATCCTTCGGCAGGGCGAAATGCACCTCGGTGTATTCGCCGGGGATCAGCTTGCCGTCGCGGTTGTCCACCATCAACTGCACGAGCAGGGTGCCGGTGGAATCGGCGATCGAATCGTCGGTGTCCACCAGTGTGGCCTGGAACGTCTGGCCCGGATGCTCGGGCACGGTCAGCGTGGCGTGCATGCCGGCATGGATCGCGGCGGCCTCGCTCTGCGGCACGCTCACGTACACGCGCAACTGATGCACGTCCGACACCGCGAACAGCTCGGGGCCGGTGCCGCTGCCGGCCGAGATCAACTGGCCGATATCGGTCTTGCGCGCGGTGACCACGCCGTCGAACGGCGCGGTGATGCGCTTGAAGCCTTCGAGCGCTTCAAGCCTGCCGACGTTGGCCTGCGCGGCCGCGACGATCGCCTGCTTGGCGGCGAGGTCGCTGGTCTTCTCGTCGGTTTCCTGTTGCGACACCGAATCCTGCTGCAGCATCTTGGTCCAGCGCGCGGCGGTGGACGCGGCCAGCTTCTCGTTGGCCTGCGCGCTTTGCAGATCGGCGCGCGCCTGCTGGAGCTGCTGGTCGAGTTCGGGCGTGTCGATCAGGCCGAGCAACTGGCCGGATTTCACGTGCGCGCCGATGTCGGCGTACCAGGCGTGCAGGTAGCCCGACACCTGGGCGTGGATCGGCGCGTTCTCGAACGCCGACAGATGGCCCGGCAGCACCAGCGCCGAGCCGTCGCCGCCGGTGGACGGCGTGTAGGCCACCACCGTCGGCACCGCCTGCGTGGCGGACCAGGTCGTCATCTGTTGCTTGGCATGCAGGCGGCCGACGATGCCGCTGGCCACCACGCCGATCGCGACCAGGGCGGCGATCGCGGCGACGAGCTTGAGGTTGGGCAGCCGTTTCGGCGACTTGATATCGATCTCAGTGGACATGCTTGGCTCCGGACGCGGAATGGGAAGAATCGCGGGACGCGTCGTGCTTGAGCGCATCGCGGCGGTGCACGAGGCTGAACACGACAGGAACGAAGAACAGCGTGGCCAGCGTGGCGCAGGCCAGGCCGCCGATCACGGCGCGGCCGAGCGGGGCGTTCTGCTCGCCGCCGTCGCCGAGGCCGAGGGCCATCGGCGCCATGCCGATGATCATCGCCAGCGCCGTCATCAGCACCGGGCGGAACCGCGTGAAGCCGGCTTCCATCGCCGCCACCAGCGCGTTGCCGGTTTCGGCGAGCCGCTCGCGCGCGAAGCTGACCACCAGGATCGCGTTGGCGGTGGCCACCCCCATGCAGAGGATCGCGCCGGTCAGCGCGGGCACCGACAGCGGCGTGTGCGTGATGAACAGCATCCAGACGATGCCGGCCAGCGCGGCGGGCAGCGCCGAGACGATCACGAACGCATCGGCCCACGAGTGGAAGTTCACGACGATCAGCAGGTAGATCAGCGCGATCGCGCCCACCAGGCCCAGCAGCAGGCCGGCGAACGCATCGTTCATGGTCTGCACCTGGCCGCGCAGCGTGACGGTCGAGCCCTTGGGCAGATCCTTCGCGGTGGCCTTGATGATCTGGTTGATGTCGGTCGCCACCGCGCCGAGGTCGCGGCCCTGGGTGTTCGCGTAGATGTCGAACAGCGGCTCGATGTTGTAGTGCGACACCACCGCGTCGCCCATCCCGCGCGTGACCGTGGCGAGGCCGCCGAGCAATTGCGACTGGCCGCTCGCGCCCGTCACCGGCAGGTTCTGCAGCGCCGACAGCGAGGTCATGCGGTACTGCGGCGTTTGCGCGACGATCGGGTAGGACACGCCGTTCTTCGGGTTGAGCCAGTAGGTCGGGTCCACCTGGCTGGTGCCCGACAGCGACGCCACCACCGAGTTCGTCACGTCCTGCTCGGTGATGCCGAGCTGATCGGCGCGCGTGCGGTCCACCGCCAGCGTGAACTGCGGATAGGTGGTGGCCTGCTGGATGCGCGGGTCGGCGACGCCCGGGATCAGGCGCAGCTTGCGGAACAGCTCCTGCGCGTACTTCAGGTTCGCGGCCTGGTTCGGGCCGGCCACCTGCAGGTCCACCGGCGCGGGCGCGCCGAAGTTCAGGATCTGGCTGACGATGTCGGCCGGCAGGAACGAGAACGTGGTGCCCGGGTAATCGCGCGGCAGCCGTTCGCGCAGCGTCTTCACGTAGTCGGCGGTGGGCGCGTGATCCTTCGACAGCGAGATCAGGATGTCGCCGTCCTGCGGCCCGATCGTGCCGCTGTTGTTGTACGTCAGGTTGATACCGCTCTTCGGCAGGCCGATGTTGTCGATCACCTCGCGCAGTTGCGACGGCGGAATCGTGGCGCGGATGGTGTTCTCGATGCGATCGAATTCGGCGGCGGTTTCCTCCACGCGGGTGCCGACCGGCGCGCGCACGTGCAGCGAAATCTCGCCCGAATCGATGGTCGGGAAGAAGTTCCGGCCGAGCCATGGCGCGAGCAGGAACGATACCGCCACGATCGCGAGGAAGCCGATCACGAACGGCTTGCGGCGCGTGAGCGCGAGGCCGAGCAGCACGCGATAGCCGCCGCGAATGCGCTCGAAGCGGTGTTCGAACGCGCGCTGGAAGCGCACCAGCGGGTTGCGCGACGGCGGCGCGTGATGCTGGCCGCCGTGCGGGTCCATCATCGCGGCCAGTTCGCCCGAGGCGTGGCCGCCCGATGCGTGCGGCTTGAGCAGGTATTGCGCGAGCATCGGCACGAACGTGCGCGACAGCACGAACGACGAGATCATCGCGAAGATCACCGCCTTCGCCATCGGCACGAACAGGAAGCGCGAGATGCCGTCGAGCATCAGCATCGGCACGAACACGATGCAGATGCACATCAGCGACACCAGCGCCGGCATCACGATCTGGCGTGCGCCGTCGATGATCGCGGTGCGCGTGTCCTTGCCTTGCTCCAGGTGCCAGTTGACGTTTTCGATCGTCACCGTGGCATCGTCCACCAGAATCCCCACCGCGAGCGCGAGCCCGCCGAGCGTCATCACGTTCAGCGTTTCGCCGGTGGCGGCCAGCAGCGCGATGGCCGACAGCACCGCCAGCGGGATCGAGGCCGCGATGATCAGCGTCGAGCGCCAACTGCCGAGGAACAGCAGGATCATCAGCGAGGTGAGCGCGGCGGCGATCACGCCCTCGCGCGCCACGCCGCTCACGGCGCCCTTCACGAAGGTGGATTGATCGCCCAGCGTGACCAGCTTCAGGCCCGGCGGCAGCGTCTGCTCGATCAGCGGCAGCTTCGATTTCACCCCGGCGATGATGTCGAGCGTGGAGGCCGAGCCGTTCTTCAGGATGCTCATCAGCACCGCGCGGTGGCCGTCCACGCGCACGATGTTGGTTTGCGGCGGGAAGCCGTCGCGCACGTGCGCCACGTCGCGGATGTAGATCGTCGTGCCATCCACCGACTTGATCGGCAGATCGTTGATCGCATCCAGCGCCAGCGGGCTGTTGTTGAGCTTGATGTTGTATTCGAAGCGGCCGATCTTTTCCGTGCCGGCCGGAATGATCTGGTTCTGCTGCGCGAGCGCATGCGCCACGTCCTGCGCCGACAGGCCCTTCGATTGCAGCGCCTGCGGGTTCAGGTCGATCTGCACCTCGCGCGTCTTGCCGCCGTAAGGCGTCGGGATCGCCACGCCGGGCACGGACAATAACTGCGGGCGGATGAAGTTCTCGGCGGCATCCTCGAGCTTCTGTTCGTCGAGCGTGTTGCTGGTCAGCGCGATTTGCAGCACCGGCACCGTCGAGGCGTTGTAGTTCAGGATCTGCGGCGGCGTGATGCCGGGCGGCATCTGCTTGAGCACCGTCTGCGACACCGAGGTGACCTGCGCCGTTGCCGTGCGGATGTCCACGGTGGGCTGGAAGAAGATCTTGACGATGCCGAAGCTGCGGAACGATTGCGATTCGATGTGCTGCACATCGTTGACGGTGGTGCCGAGCGTTCGTTCGTAGTACGTCACGATCCGTCCGGACATGTCGTCCGGCTGCAGGCCTGAGTAATTCCAGATGACACTGATCACCGGAATGCGGATGTCCGGGAAGATGTCGGTGGGCGTGCGTAATGCCGCAAGCGGGCCAGCCAGCAAGATCAGCAGCGCCAGCACGATGAACGTGTAGGGCCGGACAAGGGCGAGCCGGACGATTTTCAGCATGTGATGCTGCTCCGTAGAAAGCGTCGTTCGGTGGGTTGGCGCGGGCGCCGCCGCATGCGGGAAAACACGGACAGGCGCCGACGACTGCATTCTGGGGAGGCCGCCCTAACAGCCGGTCGCTAAAAACATGAAAGAAGTTTCATGGCGGCGGCGCGGGGTGCGGCAGCGGGCGGCGCGCTGGCACGCGAACATGAAGCGGGGATGAAATCGAGCGTGAAAAACGCTGCGACAACGTCGCATGGCGGCGTTCGACAAGATGGTTGTGTGCGCAACCGGACAGCGGAATGCCGTGCGAGCGGCGCAAAAAAATGCCGATCAGCCGAGCATGTAGCCCGCGCCGCGAATCGTGCGGATCAGCGGCGCTTCGCCGGGCTTGTTGATCTTGCGGCGCAGCCGGCCCACGTGCACGTCGATCAGGTTGGTGCCCGGATCGAAGCGGCAACCCCACACGCCCTCGAAGATCATCGTGCGCGTCAGCACGCGGCCGGCGTGACGCATCATGAATTCGAGCACGCGGAATTCGGTGGGCAGCAGTTCCAGCTCGTGCGCGCCGAGCGCCGCGCTGCGGCGCACCAGGTCGAGCTCGATGCCGTTGGCGCGCAACACCGTTTCGGCGTGTGCGTTGCGCGGCCGGCGGCGCATCAGCACTTCGAGCCGCGCCACCATTTCGTCGAGCGAGAACGGCTTGACGAGGTAGTCGTCGCCGCCCGCGCGCAGGCCCGCGATGCGCTGATCGACTTCCGACATCGCGCTCATGACCAGCACGGGCGTGTCGAGGCCCACGCCGCGCATCGTCGAGAGGATCGTCAGCCCGTCGAGATCGGGCAGCATGCGGTCGAGCGTGACGGCGTCGTACTCGCCCGCCATCACCTTGGCGATGCCTTCGCGGCCGGTGCGCGCCACGTCGACGGTATGGCCCTGCGCGTTCAGTTGGCGCGCGATGCTGTCGGCGATCAGGACATCGTCCTCGATCGTCAGGATTTTCGACATGTGATGCGAGTCAGGCGACGGCGCGCAAGGGGGCGGTGCGGTCCGCGCCGCGATAGCGGCCCACCGAGAAATCGATGAAGCTGCGCACCTTCATGGACAGATAATTCCGGCCCGGATAAAGAATCGAGATGTTGCGCGGGCCGCCGTTGGCCGCGTAGTGGTCGAGCAGCGTGACCAGCTCGCCGCGTTCGATATCGGGCGTGACGAGCGGCTCGGGCAGCAGCGCGATGCCCATGTGGCTCAATGCCGCCACGCGCACCATCGCGCTGCCGCTGGAGGCCAGCGCCTGGCCGGTGTAGACGCGGCACACGCCGTCGTGATCGGCGAACTCCCAGGTGCGCGCGGCGCCGTCGGATACCGTCAGCAGGCTGTGGTTGTTCAGCGCGGCCGGGTCGGCCGGCGTGCCGTGGCGCGCCAGGTATTGGGGCGAGGCCACCAGCACCTCGCGCACCGTGGTCAGCGAGCGCGACACCAGCGTGGCGCTGACCAGCCGGCGGTCGTCGGAGAAGCAGACGTCGTAGCCGCCCTCGACCATGTCGATGTGGGTGTCGAAGGTGGTCACGTCGAAGCCGACGCGCGGGTGTTGCAGCCGGTAGCCGGCCAGCAGGTCGCCCAGGCCGCCGGCCGCGAAGCTCATCGACGCGGCCACGCGCAGCGTGCCGCGCGGGTCGCGGGTGGCGCGCACGAGGTTCGATTCGACCTCGTCGAGCTTTTCGATGATCACGCGGCAGCCGTCGAGATATTCGCGGCCGGCCTCGGTCAGCGACAGGCTGCGCGTGGTGCGGTTCAGCAGGCGCATGTTCAGGTGCGCCTCCAGCATGCCGACGCTGCGCGTGACGGCCGCGGCCGACATGCCGAGCTGACGCGCGGCGAGGTTGAAGCTTTCGAGATCCACTACACGCGTAAAGACGCGCATCGCCTGGAGCTGGTTCATGGTTGTACGGGCAACATTTGCGGTGCGTTCATGATCAGTGGGGCGCGTTAACAACACCGCGCCCGGAACATGAAGCTTTTTTCAGAATCGCGGCGGGGTGAGGGCCGCGGGCCGGCTCAGTTGGGCAGGCTGGTGGCCTCTCGCGCATCTTCCAGATGGCGGCCGAGCGATTCGTGCAGGCGCTCCAGGCTCAACGGCGGCAGCGCGAAACCGCTCCAGCCGAGGCCCGTGTGGCGCAGGAACAGCACCGCGCCGCCATACAGCGCGTGCTGCTCGGTGTACCAGCACGGGTCCATCTCGACCACGTACTGCTCGGAGCGCAGCGGCGCTTCCGGCACCGGCGGCTGCATCGAGGCGCGCAGCAGGCTCAGGTACTGGATCACGGCGTCCACGTCGGCCGGATCGAGGATCACCGAGGCTTTGTCGATCGACACCAGCACGGCGCTCTTGCCGTACTCGTTGATCAGTTCGATGCTCATCGGACGCGTCATTTCCGGCTCCCTGTCCAGGTCACGATGCAGCGATTATCGGACCGCGTCCTGGCTCCATTTCTGAAACAACCGTATCGCCGGATGAAACTTTGTTTAAGGAGAACGGGCGGGCCGGCGCGCGGCGCCGAACGGCGCATGAGCGGCCGGCGGTGCGGAAATCGGCGAAAATCCGGTGAAAAATGCGCGGGCGGGGCCGATTTCGTGCGATTTCGGCCGATTTGCCCCGGTTTCGAACGGTTTCCCCGGGCCGCGACAAAACTTGCCTCATAATCAGGCACCGCCGATACTTACGGGTTACGCGCATTCCCTTTCGATCACGATTTAACGGTTTTCCGTCATGACCACGATTCTTGAAAATCTCCCGACTGGCCAGAAGGTCGGTATTGCGTTCTCCGGCGGCCTCGACACCAGCGCGGCGCTGCACTGGATGCGCATCAAGGGCGCCGTGCCGTACGCATACACCGCGAACCTCGGCCAGCCGGACGAAGAGGACTACGATTCGATTCCGCAGCGTGCCCGCGAATACGGCGCCGAAAACGCCCGCCTGATCGATTGCCGCGCGCAGCTCGTGGCCGAAGGGATCGCCGCGCTGCAATCGGGCGCCTTCCACATCTCCACGGCCGGCGTCACGTATTTCAACACCACCCCGATCGGCCGCGCCGTGACCGGCACCATGCTGGTGGCCGCCATGAAGGAAGACGGCGTCAACATCTGGGGCGACGGCAGCACGTACAAGGGCAACGACATCGAGCGGTTCTACCGCTACGGCCTGCTCGTCAACCCCGATCTGAAGATCTACAAGCCGTGGCTCGACCAGCAGTTCATCGACGAACTGGGCGGCCGTGCCGAAATGTCGGAATTCATGACGAAGGCCGGCTTCGGCTACAAGATGTCGGCCGAGAAGGCCTACTCGACCGATTCGAACCTGCTCGGCGCAACGCACGAAGCGAAGGATCTCGAAAGCCTCGATTCGGGCATCAAGATCGTCAACCCGATCATGGGCGTGGCGTTCTGGCGCGACGACGTGAAGATCGCCGCCGAGGAAGTGACGGTGCGCTTCGAGGAAGGCCGCCCGGTCGCGCTGAACGGCGTGGAATTCACCGACCAGGTCGAACTGCTGCTCGAAGCGAACCGCATCGGCGGCCTCCACGGCCTCGGCATGAGCGACCAGATCGAGAACCGCATCATCGAGGCGAAGAGCCGCGGCATCTACGAAGCCCCGGGTCTCGCGCTGCTGTACATCGCCTACGAGCGCCTCGTCACCGGCATCCACAACGAAGACACCATCGAGCAGTACCGCGAAAGCGGCCGCCGCCTCGGCCGCCTGCTGTATCAAGGCCGCTGGTTCGATCCGCAGGCCATCATGCTGCGCGAAACGGCGCAACGCTGGGTGGCGCGCGCCATCACGGGCGAAGTGCGCATCGAACTGCGTCGCGGCAACGACTACTCGATCCTCAGCACGCGTTCGCCGAACCTGACCTACGCGCCGGAGCGCCTGTCGATGGAGAAGGTCGCCTCGACGTTCTCGCCGCGCGACCGTATCGGCCAACTGACGATGCGCAACCTCGACATCACCGATACGCGCGACAAGCTGCGCGTGTACGCGCAAGTCGGGCTGCTGACGCCGGGCGAGACGTCGGCGCTGCCGCAGATCAAGCAGGACGTGCAGGACAAGAAGGCCGGCGAGTAAGCGCGGCTGGCGGTATGCAGTACCCCGGCCCGGCGGCGCGCGTGAGAGACGCGCCGC
>NZ_BAAILN010000045.1:0-572 GCF_054589155.1 Burkholderia sp. 3C | reverse complement strand
TCGGCCAGGTTCATGATCGCCACTTCGCCCAGCTCGCCCGTGTCGCCTTCCAGCGCCAGCTTGGCCGAACCCTTCACGATCGGCGTGTCGTCGCCCGGGAAGTCGTACTTCGACAGGAGTTCGCGAACTTCCATCTCGACCAGTTCGAGCAGTTCAGCGTCGTCCACCATGTCGCACTTGTTCAGGAACACGATGATGTACGGAACGCCAACCTGACGGGCCAGCAGGATGTGCTCGCGCGTTTGCGGCATCGGGCCGTCTGCTGCCGAGCAAACCAGGATCGCGCCGTCCATCTGTGCCGCGCCCGTGATCATGTTCTTCACATAGTCAGCGTGGCCCGGGCAGTCGACGTGTGCGTAGTGGCGGTTAGCCGTTTCGTACTCGACGTGTGCCGTGTTGATCGTGATGCCGCGCGCCTTTTCTTCCGGTGCCGCGTCGATCTGGTCGTAGGCCTTCGCTTCGCCGCCGAACTTCTTCGTCAGCACCGTCGTGATTGCTGCCGTCAGCGTCGTCTTGCCGTGGTCAACGTGACCGATCGTACCAACGTTGACGTGCGGCTTGGTCCGCTCAAA
>NZ_BAAILN010000044.1:543235-567710 GCF_054589155.1 Burkholderia sp. 3C | reverse complement strand
CGACGAAGGTCGCTTCCATCGGATCGTTCGTCACGCGCTTGGCGCCGCCCGGCAGGTTGTTCTTCTTGACCCAGTCCGCGAACATCGCCTTGAATTTCGCGTTCTCGGGATTGCGCAGCGACATGAAGTAGTTCCAGGCGGCCAGGTTGCCGACCAGCGGCTTGGTGTCGATGCCGCGCAGTTCTTCCTCGCCCACCGAGAACGCTACCACCGGCACGTCGGTGGCCTTGAGGCCCTGGTTGCCGAGTTCCTTGTAGAACGGCACGTTCGAATCGCCGTTGATGGTGGAGATCACGCAGGTCTTGCCGCCTTGCGAGAAGGTGCGGATGTTCGAGACGATGGTCTGGTAGTCGCTATGACCGAACGGCGTGTAGACCTCCTGAATATCGGCATCCTGAACGCCCTTCGATTTCAGGAACGCGCGCAGGATCTTGTTGGTCGTGCGCGGGTACACGTAGTCGGTGCCGAGCAGGAAGAAGCGCTTGGCCGCGCCGCCTTCGGCGCTCATCAGGTATTCGGTGGCGGGGATCGCCTGCTGGTTCGGCGCGGCGCCCGTGTAGAACACGTTGCGCGACATTTCCTCGCCTTCGTACTGCACCGGGTAGAACAGCAGGCCGTTCAGTTCCTCGAACACCGGCAGCACCGATTTGCGCGACACCGAGGTCCAGCAGCCGAACGTGACGGCGACCTTGTCCTGGGTGATCAGCCCGCGCGCCTTCTCGGCGAACAGCGGCCAGTTCGAGGCCGGATCGACCACCACCGGCTGCAACTGGCGGCCCATCACGCCGCCCGACTTGTTGATCTCCGCGATGGTCATCAGCGCGGTGTCCTTCAACGAGGTCTCGGAGATCGCCATCGTGCCCGACAGCGAATGCAGGATGCCGACCTTGATCGGACCTTTTTCATCCGCGTGGGCCAGCGGCAGGCGGCTTGCCAGCGTGAGTGCACCCGCCATCGATCCGATCTTCAACAGACTGCGACGCTTCATCGAGTTCCCCTTGACGTTGTTGGCTTGCGTGCGCCGATGCGGCGCCTCGGAAGCGAATAACGCAAGGCATGTGCCAGGGGCCGTGAAATCCTTGTACGGCGCGGCTCGACGTGTACGCGATGCCGCGCGCGGACGGTTGGGGTGAGGCGGCGCGTGGCGAGGGTGGTCCGTCGCGGTGCAGGCTGGCGGCCGTTCGTGGTGCATCGCGGGGCGATGCACGATGGCGGGTCATCGGGCCTTGGGCGTCGTGCAGGCAGCCCGCGCGTTGCACGATTGAGACGCATGGCGCGCACCGCGATGCGTCGCGGCGGCCCATTGGCTGGTCATGGGTGGGCTTGGCAGGCGGGCGTGACGGCGTATCGGCCAGGGAGCGGGCCGCAGATCGGTGCATGCCGCCTCGATCTGCCGGCTCCGCAAAGCACAACGCCGCAGCCTGGGGGGCTGCGGCGTTGCGAGAGAAGGCGGTGCGTCAGGTGGGGATCAGTAGCGCGGCACCGACGGATCGACATCGCGCGACCACGCGTCGATGCCGCCTTGCAGGTTGTAGATCTTCGTGAAGCCGCGCGATTCGAGAAGCATCGCGACCTGCGCGCTGCGCATGCCGTGATGGCAGAGGCAGACGATTTCGGCTTCGTCGTCGAGCTCCTCGCTGCGCGCGGGAATCTGCTGCATCGGGATCGACACGCTGCCCGCGAGGCTGGCGGTGGCGACTTCCCACGGTTCGCGCACGTCGAGCACGACGGGCGCGGGGCGGGATGCGTCGCCGAGCCATGCGGCCAGGGCGGGAGCGGTCAGGATTTGCATCGGCATGACGGTGTCGGGGTGAGGCGTGAGAGGAAGAGGTGCGACGCGATCAGAACCGGAAGCGCGACGGCTCCATCGCGTTGACGAGGTGATCGACGTAGGTTTCGAACACGTCGGCGACCCGGAACTGTTTATCATCGATGCGGGTGATGATCTGCGCCTTCATGACCGGGCGCGAGCCGACGAACGCCGCGAGCCGGCCGCCCACCTTCAGTTGCTCGAGCAACTCCTGCGGCACCACGGGCAGGCCGCCCGACACGCAGATCACGTCGTACGGGGCTTGCTCCGGCAGGCCGCGCGCGGCATCGGCCAGCACCACTTCGGCATTGGTCACGCCGTTGTCGCGCAAATTGTTGGTGGCGAACTGCACGAGATCCGGCGCGATGTCGACCGTCACCACGTGTTGGCCGCGATGAGCCAGCAGCGCAGCCATGTAGCCCGAGCCGGCGCCGATTTCGAGGATGGTTTCGTGCTTCTTGACGGCCAGTTCCTGCAGGATGCGGGCCTCGACGCGCGGCGCCAGCATCTTCTGGCCGCCGGGCAGCGGCAGTTCGAGATCGGCGAACGCGAGGTCGCGATAGACGCCCTGCACGTAGTGTTCGCGCTTGACGACCGACAGCAGGCTCAGGACCTCCGGGTCCAGCACTTCCCACGGCCGGATCTGCTGTTCGATCATGTTGAAGCGCGCATTTTCGATGTTCATGGTGGTCATGCCGCGAGGCGGCCGTCAGCGGGGAAATTAACTCGGCGATTGTACCAAACGAGCCGCGATTCGAGCGCCGGAACACGCCCGCGCCTTGCTGCGGCGCGGGTTTTAGCGCTTGGCGTTGCGGATCTTTTCCTCGAAGGCCTCATCGAGCTTGCTGGCCCTGCGCGGCGCGGGCGGCGCCACGCCGTTGACGAACTTGACGAACTCGTCGAGCGGCAGCGGCGCGCAGAGCTTTTCGGCCGTGCCGCTGGCGCGGTCGGTCAGATAGAACAGGTCGCCGGGCAGGCTGACGGCGGCGTAGCGCGCATTGCCCGTGCGGGTTTTCAGGCGTTCGACCGCGAGGGTCGCTTTGGTCGTGCGCATCGTGGCGGGGCGGGGATCGGCGGAAACCGCCACTGTAGCGCAGAAGGCCTCCGCCCGCCGACGGTCGGGGGCGGACGGTCAGACGGTTTTCGAGCAGCGCCCGGCGGTGGCGCCGGACAGGTAAGCGTCGAAGCACATCGCGATGTTGCGCACGAACAGCCGCCCGGCCGGGTGGATCGTCAGGCGGCGCGGCTCGATCGACAGCAGGCCGTCGCGCTCGAAATCGCGCAGCCGGGCCAGTTCGGGCGCGAAACGCTCGGCGAAGCGGATGCCGTACACGGTTTCCAGTTCGGCGAACGGCAACGAGAGATGGCACATCAGCCGCATGATCACGTCGCGCCGCAGGCGGTCGTCCGCGTTCAGCCTGACGCCGCGCGCGATCGGCAGCCGCCCCGCGTCGATCGCGGCGCTCCAGGCGGCGACGTCCTTCTCGTTCTGCACGTAGACATCGCCGACCTTGCCGATCGACGACATGCCGATGCCGATCAGATCGGTATCGGCGCACGTGCTGTAGCCCTGGAAGTTGCGTTGCAGCGTGCCGTTGCGCTGGGCCGCGACCAGCTCGTCGGTCGGCCGCGCGAAGTGATCCATGCCGATATAGACATAGCCGGCCTGCGTCAGCGTCTCGATCGCGAGGCCCAGCAGCGCGATGCGCGCGGCCGGCGTGGGCAGCGTGGCGTCGTCGATGCGGCGCTGCATCTTGAACAGGCCCGGCAGGTGCGCGTAACCGAACACCGAAATGCGGTCGGGCGCCAGTTCGATCACGGTGTCGAGCGTGTGCGCGAAGCTCGCGACCGTCTGCTTCGGCAGCCCGTAGATCAGGTCGACGCTGACCGAGCGATAGCCGATCAGCCGCGCCGCCGTGATCAGGCTCGCGGTGCGCTCGATCGGCTGCACGCGGTTCACGGCGCGCTGCACCTCGGGGTCGACGTCCTGCACGCCGAGGCTCAGGCGATTGAAGCCCTGCATGCGCAGGTGCGCGAGCGTGGCCGGGGTGGCCGTGCGCGGGTCGATCTCGATCGAGATTTCGGCTTCGTCGTCCGGCGCGATCGGGAACTGCGCGCGCGTGGCCGCCATCAGTTCGGCGATCTCGGGCTCGGACAGGAACGTCGGCGTGCCGCCGCCCCAGTGCAGTTGCGTGATCGTGCGCGACGGATCGAAGCGGGCCGCCTGCAACGCCAGCTCCTGCTTGAGCCGGTCGAGGTAGGGCCGCGCGTGCGCGTGGTTGCGGGTGGCGATGCGGTTGCAGCCGCAGTAGAAGCAGGCGGTGGCGCAGAACGGAATATGGACGTACAGCGACAGCGCGTTCGAGGCGCCCGGATCGGCTGCGGCGCGTGTGTAGTCGGCGACGTCGAAGCGATCGTCGAACTGCAGCGCGGTGGGGTACGACGTGTAGCGCGGGCCGTTCGCCGCATATTTCGCGAGCAGATCGGGGCGGAACAAGGGGGCGGGGGAACAGGACGTCATGAGGTAGACCGACAGGCGACGAGCGACGCGGTTCAGTCTAGTCGCTGCCGGTGATAACGAGATAGGCCGATATCGTCGAAGTTTGCGATGGCACAATGCCGGTTTGCATTGGCAGGGAAGGCGGGAAAACGTGGAAGCGGCAGGACAATCAGGGTCGGACAACGCACATGCGTGCCGCGCGGGATGCGGCGCGTGCTGCACCGCGCCATCGATCACGAGCCCGATCCCGGGCATGCCGAACGGCAAGCCGGCCGGCACCCCGTGCATCCAACTGGACGCGGCGCTCAACTGCCGGATCTTCGGGCAGCCCGAGCGGCCGGCCTGCTGCTCGGGCCTGCAGCCGTCGGCCGAGATGTGCGGTGCAAGCCGTCACGAGGCGATGGCGTGGCTCACCCAACTCGAGGTGCTGACCGCGCCGCGTTGAATGCCCAAGGCGCTACATCAGCGAGTGCTCGAAGAAGTTGGGCACCTGGCCCGCGCCGATCTTGCGCTCCCAGATATCGAGCCACGCCGCGCCGGCGGGCCAGAAGCCGCGGCAGCGCATCAGATAGTCGAGCACGGGGATGGCCTCGCCTTCGCGCAGCAACGCCTTGGCCAGTTGCATCGTCGGCCCGAAGCTGGCGAGTTGCGGCGAGCCGGGCGTGGCGGCCGAGGCCAGCAGTGCGGTCACGGCGAGGCCGTGACGGTGCGGGTCGTCGCGCAGCGCCAGCAGGCCCAGCACCGTATTGCCGAGATGCACCGCGTTGCCGTGGTTCCAGGCGGCCGGGTGGCGTGGCGCGAGTGCGAGGCTTTCCTCGGCGTGCGCCCGTGCTTCCGCGTAGAGCCCGAGATGGAACGCGGCGGCCGCCGCACGCGGCAGGCGGTCGAAGCGCTCGTCCTCCGACGCCGCGCTGGCCAGCTTGGCCAGCCGCACGGGCGCGCGACTCAGCGCCAGTTCGACGAGCGCGGCTTCGATCTCCGCGGTGAAGGGCACGAGTTCCGACGCTTCTTCATAAGTCATGTCCCCTCCAGTGACGCCGCGCGATGCGTGTCGCGCGGCCGCTCCGCAGATGCCGGCGTGGCGATTGTCGCGCTGCGCGGGCGCCGCGTCGAGCCGTTGCGCTACCGACCGACCGGCGTGCCTTCCGGCGATCGGCCGTTGCGGATGCGTCGGGGGGCGTCATGCTAGGCTTGTGCCCCCGGGCCTGCGGCGGCATTACCACGTCGCGGCGGGCCGCAATGCAATCCGAGGGCGGGGCCGCGGCGCGCGGTCGCCCGGCTCGCCGGCCGCAGGAGAATCCGCATGAATCCATCGCGCGCAAGCGGCCGTCGCCGCTTCGTGACCGCCGCGTTTGCGGCATTGGGCGTATCCGTGTCGCTGGCCGCATGCGCCGCGACGCCCACGTTTCCGTTCATCCCCAATCACTACACGTTCTCGCGCGGCGACGTGCAGCGCGCGGTGGCGCGCAAATTCCCGTATCAGCGCACCGTGTCGCAGGTGTTCGACGTCGCGCTCGCCAACCCGGCGGTGGGCATGCTACCCGAGCAGAACCGCATCGCCGTGCAACTCGACGCGCATTTCACCAGCCCGTTCCTGCGCGAACCGGTCAGCGGCACGTTTACCATTTCCGCACAACTTGCCTACGACTCGGCCAGCCTGTCGGTCGTGCTGCGCGCGCCGGCCGTCGACAGCGTCAACCTCGCGGGCGACGCGCAGACCTACGCGCCGCAGGTCGGACAAGCCGCAGGCCTGCTCGCCACGCAGTTGCTGACCAACTATCCGATCTACACGTTCAAGCCCGATCAACTGCAATTTGCCGGGGTTCACTACGAACCCGGTACAATTACGATCCTTACAAACGGCATACGCGTCGAAATCGTCGAAAAGTGACGATTCCGGTCGTGCGGCCGGCCGGGCCGCGCGTTGTCGTGATGGGGGGCGGCCCGTTTCCTGCAACTCTGACGAACGGGCCCACGATGGACTGGATACTGATCTGCAAGGCGCTGATACTCGGCGTCGTCGAAGGACTGACCGAATTTCTACCGGTGTCGAGCACCGGCCACCTGATCGTTGCCGGCAGCTTTCTCAATTTCAATGCGGATCAGGCGAAGACCTTCGACGTCGTGATCCAGTTCGGCGCGATCCTCGCCGTCTGCTGGGAATATCGCCGCCGGATCGGCACGGTGATCGCGGGGCTGCCGTCGCGGCCCGAGGCGCGGCGCTTTGCGCTGAACGTGGTGATCGCCACGCTGCCGGCCATCGTGCTGGCGCTGCTGTTCGAGAAGGCCATCAAGCGCGTGCTGTTCTCGCCGGTGCCGGTGGCGTTCGCGCTGGTGGCCGGCGGCGCCGTGATCCTCTGGGCCGAGTCGCGGCAGCGCGAACGCCGCGAGCCGGCGCGCGTGATGTCGATCGATGCGCTCACGCCGCTCGACGCGCTGAAGGTGGGCATCGCGCAATGCTGCGCGCTGATTCCGGGCGTGTCGCGCTCGGGCTCGACCATCATCGGCGGGATGCTGGCCGGGCTCGACCGGCGCGTCGCCACCGAGTTCTCGTTCTTCCTCGCGATCCCGATCATCTTCGGCGCCACGTTCTACGAAACGGTGAAGGACTGGCACGCGTTCTCGGTCGATTCGATCGGGCTGTTCGCGGTGGGGATCGTGGCGGCGTTTGTCAGTGCGTTCGCCTGTGTGCGCTGGCTGCTGCGCTATGTGGCCTCGCACGATTTCACGGCGTTCGCGTGGTACCGGATCGTGTTCGGCTTGCTGGTGTTGCTGGTGGGATATAGCGGCTGGCTGAACTGGAGCTGAAGCGGCCTGGCGGGATAAAAAAACGGCAACGCGTCGAACGATGCGTTGCCGTTTTTTCATGCGGATTCGTTTCGGAATCCTGGCGATCCTGCCGTGCGTCGCGTTCGTTATGCGCCGATGCGCTTGCGGAACACCAGATCCCACACGCCGTGGCCGAGACGCAGGCCGCGCCGCTCGAACTTCGTGATCGGGCGGTAGTCGGGGCGCGGCGCGTAGCCGTCGGCCGTGTTCTCGAGATGCGGATCGGCGGCCAGCACGTCCAGCATCTGCTCGGCGTAGTTCTGCCAGTCGGTCGCGCAGTGAAGGTACGCGCCCGGCTTCAGGCGCGACACCAGTTGCGCGACGAACGGCGGCTGGATCAGGCGGCGCTTGTGATGACGCGCCTTGTGCCACGGATCGGGGAAGAAGATATGCACGCCGTCGAGGCTGTCCGGCGCGAGCATGTTCTCCAGCACCTCGACCGCGTCGTGCTGGATGATGCGGATGTTCGTCAGGCTCTGCTCGCCGATCAGCTTGAGCAGCGCGCCCACGCCGGGCTCATGCACTTCGACGCCGAGGAAATCGTCGTCGCGGCGATGCGCGGCGATCTCCGCCGTGGAGGCGCCCATGCCGAAGCCGATTTCGAGAATGCGTGGCGCATCGCGGTTGAACACCGCGGCCCAGTCGGGCTGTTCGGGCGCGTACGGCACCACGTAGCGCGGGCCGAATTCGTCGAGCGCGCGGCGCTGGCCCGTCGACACGCGGCCGGCGCGCGTCACGAAGCTGCGGATGCGGCGCAGGCGCAGCGGGTTGTCGTCGTCGGACGGCGTGTCGGGCGTGGCATCGTCGGGCGTGCCGTCTTGCGGCAGGCCGGTGTCGTCGGGAGTGTGGCTCATGGTGTTCTGAATGGGCGAATCGCGCCGGTGCGCAGCACCGCGGCGCCGCACGTTCGGCCGGACGGGGCGTGGCCCGGATGCCGGTACGAAAAAGCCGCCTTCGGTGAGGCGGCTTCGCGCGGGGTTCGGGCCGAAGCTGGGCGCCGAGATTGCGATACGGGGATGCTGGAGCGGGCGATGGGAATCGAACCCACGTCATCAGCTTGGGAAGCTGAGGTAATGGCCATTATACGACGCCCGCAGAACGCGAGATTTTACAGGGATTTGCCCCGGCAGGGCAAGCCCGCGATCCCGGGTGCGATCCCGCCATGCATTGCCACCTCCGCCCCTCAGCGCCTACAGTGACGCCACTCGTCATCTTCTCCGCCCAAGGATTCCCCGTGTTCCCCTCGATCGTTGCGATCTTCGTCGGCGCCGGCCTCGGCGCCTTGCTCCGCTGGGGCTTGAGCCTCGCCTTGAACCTGATCGTGCCGGATTTGCCGCTCGGCACGCTGGCCTCGAACCTGATCGGCGGCTATCTGATCGGCGTCGCGATCGTCTTTTTCGGTGCGAAGGCCGGCCTTGCGCCCGAGTGGCGGCTGTTCGTGATTACCGGCTTCATGGGTGGCCTGACGACGTTCTCGACCTATTCGGCCGAAGTCATCACGCATGTCGTCGACGGGCGGCTCGGCTGGGCGGCAGCGGTTGCCTTCGTGCATCTGCTCGGCTCGTTCGCGCTGACCTTCCTCGGCATCTGGACCGCCCGCACCTGGCTGGTCTGAGCCGCGGCAATAAAAAAGCGCCGCTCAAGGGCGGCGCTTTTCTTTGCGTGCGACAAACCACCATCGACGCCTACAGCGTCAACATCGTCATCGAAATCGTCGCACGCGTCACGACCATCAGCAGCACCTGCACGATCACGAACAGCAGGATCGGCGACAGATCCATGCCGCCGATGCTCGGCAGCACGCGGCGCAGCGGGTTGAGCAGCGGCGCGGTCAGCGGGAACAGGATCGCCATCGCGGGCGAGCGGGGGTTCAGCCAGGACAGCAGTGCCATCAGGATGGTCATCCACAGCACCAGGTTCAGCGCCCATTTCACGACGGTCAGCAGCGCGACGATCGCGAGCGTGGGCAGGATCGACATCACGTCGAAGCCGCCCAGCGACAGCATCAGCACGACATAGACGAACGCGGTGACGACCGCGGCCACCACGCTGGCCCAGTCGATGCCGCGCGTGCCGCTGATCACGCGGCGCAGCGGCAGCACGAGCCAGTTGGTCGCCTGCAGGACGGCCTGCGTGACGGGGTTGTACGGCGGTACGCGTACCGCCTGCATCCAGGCGCGCAGCAACAGGGCGGCGCCGAATAGCGTGAACAGGGTATTGATCAGAAAGCGGGCGATCTCGCCGAGCATCGTTGGAATCCTTGTCAGACAGTCGGGTAGCGTGGCATGCGGCCGCCATCGGGCAGCGACCTGCATCGGGCGTCACATTATCACGGCTCGCGGCCATCGGGGGCGGCCTCGGAGAGCCGCGCGGCCAGCAGCGCCTCGACGCTGCGTCCGACCGCGTCGAGCCCGGCCGGCGGCACGGCACGCTGGCCGGCGAGTTCGACGGCGCGGCGCGTCATCAGCGCGTACAGCGTGGCGTGGTCGCCGCCGAGCGCATCGAGCAGCGTCAACTGCTTCGCGACGATGCCCGCGTCGCCGCGCGACACCGGCCCGGCCAGCGCGTTCGCGAGGCCCTTGTCGCGGCCGGTCTCGATGGTGCCGGCGAGCATCGGCAGCAGCGCGCGCAGCGCATCGGCCTCGTCGATGCCGAGCGTGCGCCAAAGCGACACGGCCTCGGCCAACCCGCACAGCGCGAAGCTGGCCGCGTAATTGGCGGCGGCGTGATACAGCATGCGGCCGCCGGCCGGAATCGCGAGCGGATGGCAGCCGAGCGCGACAACAAGCGCGTCGAGCACGGGGCGCAGCGTGCCGTCGGCCTCGATCGTCACGGAGCAGCCGGTGATCCGTTCGAGATCGGCGTCGCCGCCACCGAACAGATAAAGCGGGTGGAAGCCGCCCGTCTGCACCTGCTGGTCGCGCGCGGGCGCCAGCAATTCGACGCTCGACGCGCCGCTGCAATGCACGAGCGCCTGCGATGGCGCGCGCGCCGGATCGAAGCGCAACGATGCGGCGATGGGGCCGATGCCGTCGTCGGAAACGGTCACGAAGATCAGGTCGGCCGCCTCGACCACCGCCTGCGGGGTGGCGGCGGCCGTACAGCCGTCGATCGTGGCGGCCAGCGCTTCGGCCGAAGCCGGCGTGCGGCTCGCGATGGCCGTGACCGGAAAGCCGGCCTGCGCGAAACGGCGTGCGAGGCAGCGGGCGAGCCGGCCGGCGCCGATGAAACCGAGACGGGGAGTGGACGGGAGCGGCATGGCAAGGGGGCGGAAAGTCGGCAGGGCGTCAGTATCCTGCATTTGAACGTACAGCCGGATGAGACGGCCCGGCGCGCAAGCCGTGTCGCCGAGGTCAGAATTTGTAATCAATCATTACCGAGCGGCTTGAATCTTCGGCTTTATCTATCGGAAATCCTGACCGATTTGCCGGCTTCATCGCGCAATCCGCTCCGGCGCACGTGCCTGGCAGGCCATGGCAGGGCGCGGAATGTCGCGCCGGGCGTGGTGCGAACCGGCACGGCAATTGCAATTTGCAACAAATGCGGTTGGCCCGCGGGAGGGGTTTTCGCTACATTGGATCCCGTACCGCAGCGCATTCGTCGCTGTTCATGTGGCGGCCAAATCGAACCTGCCGCCAGGAGAACCGAAGTGAAAAAACTCGTTCCGTTCATCGCTGCCGCCGCGCTCGGCCTGGGTGTTGCAAGCGCCGCCGAGGCCCACGTTTCGATCGGCGTCGGGATCGGCCTGCCGATCGCCCCTGCGTATCCGGTCTATGCCGCGCCGCCGCCGGTTGTCTACGCGCCGCCGCCGCCGGTCGTCTATGCGCCGGCCCCGGCCTACTACGGCCCGCCGCCGGTCGTCTACGGTGGTGGCTACTATGGCCGCCCATACTGGCATCACTACCATCACGGCTACTACGGCCGTCACTGGTAAGCATCGCTCGCGCGCCTGACCGGCGCGCGCCAACGCGCGGCGCGACACGGAACACCGTGCCGCGCCGTTTGTTTTTGCGTGAACGAAAGACGGGGCGGATGCCTCAGGCGGCCGCGTGCACGATCAGGTCGCGATAGCCGCCGACGATCACGCTATATGAGAAGTACGCGAACAGCAGCGCCGACACGACGTGGCAGGCGCGCATCAGGCCCGCGCCCGCGCGCTTGCGGCCCTGGCTGGCGAGGCCGCACAGGAACAGCGTCCAGGCGAGGCCGCCGAGAAAGAACCCGCTCAGGAACACCGAGGCCGTGACCGGCGTGGTCGCGCCGGCCTTGGCGATCAGCGCGCCGCCAACGGCGGCGAACCACAGAATGGCCGATGGCGACGACATCGCCAGCAGCATGCCGCGCAGGAAGCTGCGCGGGGCGCTTGCCTTGGCCGCACCCGATGCGGCGGCGGCCTCGCCGGCCTCGGCCGGCTTCGGCGGAAACAGCGCCTCACTCGCCATCTTCCAGGTCAGAAACAGCAGCACCGCACCGCCGCCGAGCCAGACCACCCAGCGCACCGCCTCGAATTGCAGCAGCACGGCCATGCCGGCCAGCGCGAGTGCGGCATAGGCGAGATCGCCGAAGCAGGAGCCGAGGCCGAGCCAGAAGCCCGGCTTGAAACCGTGCGACAGCGTCAGCGAGAGGATCGCGACGTTGACGAGGCCGATGTCGAGACACAGCGACAGCGACAGAAAAAAGCCGTCGGACAGCATCGAGGCAGAGGGAAGCGCCATTTTTTCGTTCAGTGCGTGGGCGGATTGGTATGCAAACGTAACGCGGTGGGCGGCGCGGCCTTGGCCGCGCGCCGTCCACCGGGCGATCAGCCCAGGCCGATCTCGGTCCAGAGCGTGTCGACGCGCGCCTTGACGGCGGCATCCATCTCGATCGTGCGGCCCCATTCGCGCTGGGTTTCGCCGGGCCACTTGTTGGTGGCGTCGATGCCCATCTTCGAGCCGAGGCCGGCGACGGGCGAGGCGAAGTCGAGGTAATCGATCGGCGTGTTGTCGACCAGCACGGTGTCGCGCACCGGATCGACGCGCGTCGTGATCGCCCAGATCACTTCCTTCCAGTCGCGGATATCGACGTCCTCGTCCACCACCACGATGAACTTCGTATACATGAACTGCCGCAGGAAGCTCCAGACGCCGAACATCACGCGTTTCGCGTGGCCGGCGTAGCTCTTCTTCATCTGCACGATCGCCATCCGGTAGCTGCATCCCTCGGGCGGCAGATAGAAATCGGTGATCTCGGAGAACTGCTTCTGCAACAGCGGCACGAACACTTCGTTGAGCGCGACGCCGAGCACGGCCGGCTCGTCGGGCGGTTTGCCGGTGTAGGTCGAGTGATAGATGGCATCGCGGCGCATCGTGATGCGCTCGACGGTGAACACGGGGAACCACTCCTGCTCGTTGTAATAGCCGGTGTGATCGCCGTACGGGCCTTCGAGCGCGTGCTCGTAGGCGGCCGCGCCGCGCGTGCCGGTCGGGCGCGGCGGCGCACCGGCCGGCGCCGCGTCGGGCTCGCCCTGCTGCGGGTAGATGAAGCCTTCCAGCACGATCTCGGCGCGGGCGGGCACCTGCAGCGTGTCGACGCCGGGCGTCAGGCACTTCGCCAGTTCGGTGCGCGCGCCGCGCAGCAGGCCGGCGAATTGATACTCGGACAGCGAATCGGGCACCGGCGTGACGGCGCCGAGCGTGGTGGCCGGGTCCGCGCCGAGCACGACGGCGACCGGGTAGGGCTTGCCGGGGTTGGCCAGCGCGAACTCGCGGAAATCGAGCGCGCCGCCGCGATGGGCGAGCCAGCGCATGATCAGTTTGTTGCGTCCGATCAGTTGCTGGCGATAAATGCCGAGGTTCTGGCGCGTCTTGTTCGGGCCGCGCGTGACGGTCAGCCCCCACGTCAGCAGCGGGCCGGCGTCGCCGGGCCAGCAGGTCTGGATCGGCAGCTTCGCCAGATCGACATCGTTGCCTTCCCAGACGATTTCCTGGCACGGCGGCGACGACACGGTTTTCGGCGCCATGTCCCACACGGCCTTGGCCAGCGACAGCAGCTTGCCGGCGTCGGCGAGGCGCTTGGGGGGCTCCGGCTCCTTCAGCGCGGACAGCAGGTGGCCGATGTCGCGCAGCGAGGTGAGGGCCGAGCCGTCGTCGGCGCGGTCCGCATCCACCCCCATGCCGAGCGCGACGCGGCGCGGCGTGCCGAACAGGTTGCCGATCACCGGAAACTGGTAGCCGGTGGGCGAGTCGAACCGCAGCGCCGGGCCGCCGACACGCAATACCCGGTCGCACAGCTCGGTCATTTCGAGGACGGGCGAGACGCTCTGGCTGACCCGTCGCAGCTCGCCCAAGCCCTCGAGGCGTTCGGTAAAATCTCGTAAGTCTTTGTATTTCATGGAAATATTGGCATCGACCGCACGCGGCGGCGGGGTGCATTGACGACGCGGCGCGCCGAAAAACGAGCCCCGATTCTACCCGGGCGACCGTTTTATCGAGCGCGAACCGCAAATTTGTTAAGCGCCCGTGAAACCCAGACAGCGCGCGGCTTTTCGATCCGCGACGTAACAAATCATTACTTTTTGTTATGATTTGCGGACTTTATAGTGTTGACGATCTATAAAACCCTCCCTAGAATCCGCTCACATTGTTCGCCGGACCCCCTGGCAGACAGCCAGTCCGCTCCGGTCTACCCGACGCTCCGCGTCGCCGTCCGCCGCGACGAAACGGCATGTGACGGTTGTTTTTCGTCCTAGCCAGCGCCTTAGCGACGCTGGTTTTTTGCGTGGAAGCCACCGCGCGTCACCTTGCCCGCCGGGCATTGTTCTCGTGACCGCCCTGGCCCCCGAACGGTACTCATACCGTTTCTCCGACGTCGCAGCCCCATCCGGGCCCGCGGTGTCCTGATTCCGCGGTTTCGCGTCCTTCTCGCTTCGAGTCGAGCGAGCCGCACGAGTCATGTTCATGGGAGATCTGAATGAACGCTTGGTTATCGTGGCGTCCCAACGAACGGCACGCGCAGTTGCTGCGCGACGTGCTGCGTCGGGGGACGCGTGTCAGTCACCACCTTTTCAGCATCGTCGGCGGCTGCGCCGTGCTCGTCGCGTTGGCGCTCTGGATGTTGCCGAACGCGCGCGGCACCCTGGCCGCCAAGCTGATGCCCGTGCTGTCGGCCGCCGTCAAGGCTGGCCCCGCGCGGCTGCTGTCCGGGCACCCGCTGCCCGCCTTCGGCCCCGGCAATGCCGATACCGATGACGATATCGATACCGACGGCCAGGTGTCGCCGGTGTCCTACCAGCCCGCCACGGCGGATCTGGGCGCCAGCGACGCGGCCGCCCTGGCCACCGCGGAAGCTGTGCGCAACGGCCAGTCGCCGGTCACGCTGGCGAAGCTGATCCCGATCCAGCGCGTCGCCGCCGATGCCCGCAGCGACCGCATCTACAGCAGCCGCGAGCAGGCGCTCGTCGCCACCTACCTCGCGCGCCGCTATCACGTCGCCCAGGAGGCGGTCGGCCGGCTCGTGACGGCCGCGTTCGACACCGGCCGTGACGTTGGCCTCGATCCCTTGCTGCTGCTGTCGGTGATGGCGATCGAATCGGGCTTCAATCCGTACGCCGAAAGCGGCGCAGGCGCCCAGGGCCTGATGCAGGTGATGTCGAAGATCCATTCCGACAAGTTCGAATACGCGGGCGGTACCGACGCGGCGCTTCGCCCCGTGGTCAACCTGCAGGTCGGCGCGCTGGTGCTGAAGGACTGCATCGCCCGCGGCGGCTCGCTGCAGGGCGGCCTGCGCCTCTACAACGGAGTGACCGGCCCGGACGACGGCGGCTACAGCGCCAAGGTGCTCGGCGAACGCGTCCGCCTGCGCGATGTGTCGCGCGGCCGCAATGTGTCGATCTACGCGCCGCTGTCGACGCCGGTCACGACGACGGCCTCCACCGCGGCCCCGGCGGCCAGCCCGAAGCGCGTGCAAGCCACGCTCGACGGCGCGCATCCGCTGACGATCAAGGCCGGCGCACCGGCCGAACCGAAGCCGGCCGCACCGCCGCAAGCGGACGCCAGCGCCGAGACCGGCGTGAAGCACGACGGTTCGTCGGAAGTCGGGACCTGATCGCGGGTTGCCGCAGCCATAAAAAACGGGGCGCTGTCGAGCGCCCCGTTTTACTTTGTCCCGCCAATTGCAACTTTCTGTTTCGCCGGGCCGGTGGCGTTCAGCCGCCGAACAGCGTCCGCAAGCGCGCGACGGCTTCCTCGATCCGCCCGTAGGCGGTGGCATACGAGAGCCGGATATAGTCGCGCGGCGCATGCGAACCGAAATCCATCCCCGGCACCAGCACCACGCCCGCGTCCTGCAGCATCGCATCGACGAGCTTCGCGCTGTCGCCGGCGGCGGGATGCGCCACCTTGGCGCAGCGTGCGTATACATAGAAGGCGCCGTCCGGCTTCACGGGCACCTCGAAGCCGAGCGATTCGAGCGCCGGCACGATGTAGTCGCGGCGGCGCATGAATTCGAGGCGGCGCGTTTCATAGATGGCCAGCGTATCGGCCTCGAAGCAGGCCAGCGCCGCGTGCTGGGCCAGCGCCGAGGCGCAGATGAACAGATTCTGCGCCAGTTTCTCGAACACGCCGACCAGCGCCGGCGGCACCACCAGCCAGCCGAGCCGCCAGCCCGTCATGTTGAAGTACTTCGAGAAGCTGTTGACGGTGATCGCGTCGTCGCTGAAAGACAGCGCCGAGACGGGCGGGCCGTCGTAGCTGAGGCCCTGGTAGATCTCGTCGATGATCGCGAAGCCGCCGCGCTCGCGCACGGCGCCGAGAATCCGGCCGAGTTCGTCGGGCGCGAGCGAGGTGCCGGTCGGGTTCGACGGCGAGGCGAGCAGTACGCCGCGCGTGCGGTCGCCCCAGCGTTCGCGCACGTCGTCGGCGGTGAGCTGGAAGCGCGCTTCGGGGCCACTCGGCACCAGCACCGGCCGGCCTTCGGCGGCGGCCACGAAGTGGCGGTTGCACGGGTACGACGGGTCCGGCATCAGCACTTCGTCGTCACGGCCGACCAGCGCAAGGCAGGCCAGCAGCAGCGCGGCCGATGCGCCGGCCGTCACGACAATGCGCTCGGGCGCGATCGTCAGGCCGTAGGTGCGCATGTAGTGCGCGGCAATCGCCTGGCGCAGCGGCGCGATGCCGAGCGCGCTGGTGTATTGCGTCACGCCGCGCCGCATCGCGGCGGCGGCCGCTTCGATCACTGGCTCCGGCGCCGTGAAATCCGGCTCGCCGATGCTCATGTGGATCACGTCGCGGCCCGCTTGTTCGAGCAGCGCGGCCTGCTTGACGACTTCCATCACATGGAACGGCTGGATCGCGTCGACGCGCGACGCCAGCCGGATCAGCGATTCGGCGGCAGTATTCATGGCGGAGAAAACCAGAAGTGGAAAAGAGGGCGGGCGCCGTAGCGCCCGCGGGAGTGCCTTTCGGCGATATCAGCGGCGCGCGACGGCTTCGTCCGGACGCAGCTTGACGGCCAGCTTGTCGAGTACGCCATTGACGTACTTGTAGCCGTCCGAGCCGCCGAACGTCTTGGTCAGCTCCACGGCCTCGTTGATGATGACGCGGTACGGCGTTTCGATCTGATGCTTCAGCTCAAACGTCGCGGCCAGCAGCACCGCGCGTTCGACGGGCGACAGTTGCTCGATCGGGCGATCGAGGTTCGGCGTCAGCGCGGCGGCGAGATCCACGTGTTCGCGGATCACGCCGTACAGGATGGTTTCAAGCAGTTCGCGGTCGGCCTTGTCGTAACCCTGCGCGCCGCGCAACTGCGCGTCGATCTCGCCGGTGGACGCGTTCGACAGCAGCCATTGATACAGGCCCTGCGTCGCCAGTTCGCGCGATTGTCGGCGTGCACTCTTCTTCATTCGTTTTCCTCTTCTTCGTCTTCGTCCTCTTCTTCCTCGTCGTCGCTCAATTGGTCGAGCGTCATCGTGAGGTTGGCCATCTCGACGGCCGTGCGGGCCGCGTCGCGGCCTTTTTCGGTCATGCGGGCGATGGCCTGCTCGTCGTTCTCGGTGGTCAGCACGGCGTTGGCGATCGGCGTGTTGAAATCGAGCGCGATGCGCGAGATGCCGGCGCCGCTTTCGTTCGAGACGAGTTCGAAGTGGTAGGTTTCGCCGCGGATCACGGCGCCGAGCGCGATCAGCGCATCGAATTGGTTGCTTTCGGCCAGCTTTTGCAGCGCCAGCGGGATTTCGAGCGCACCGGGCACGGTGACCAGCAGCACGTCTTCGCCGGTCACGCCGAGGCGTTCGAGCTCCTCGACGCACGCATCGGCCAGGCCGTTGCAGACGGGCTCGTTGAAGCGCGACTGCACGATGCCGATGCGCAGGCCTTCACCCTCGTGATTCGGTTGGTATTGTCCGATTTCCATGTTCATTCCGTGGTTGGGTTCAGCGTGGTTGGGAGCGGCGGGTCAGTCGGTTGCGTGGAACTCAGACCTCGGACGCCGCGCCGCCAGGCATCGGCACGAAGCCCGTCACTTCGAGACCCCAGCCCGACATGCTGCCGAGCTTGCGCGGGTTCGCGAGCACCTGCATCTTGCCGACGCCGACGTCGCGCAGAATTTGCGCGCCGATGCCGAACGTCTTGAAATCGACCGGGCGGCGCTTGAGCACCGCGGCCTTTTCTTCCTCGTCGAACGCGCGGAACACGTCGACGAGATGCTCCTTGTTGTCGCCGCAATTGAGCAGCACCACCGCGCCGAGGTCGCGCGCGGCGATTTCCTTCATCGCCGCGTCGAGCGTCCACGAGTGCGTGGAGGTGCTGGTTTCGAGCAGGTCGAGCACCGACAGCGGCTCGTGCACGCGCACCGGCGTGTCGACGTCCGGCGAGGGCGTGCCGCGCACCAGCGCGATGTGCGGCGAGCCGGTGGGCTTGTCGCGGTACAGCACGGCCTGGAACGCGCCGTGGGCCGTTTGCATGGTGCGCTCGGCCACGCGCTCGACGATCGATTCGGTGCGGCTGCGGTAGTGGATCAGGTCGGCGATCGTGCCGATCAGGATGCCATGCTGCTCGCCGAACGCGATCAGGTCGGGCAGGCGCGCCATCGAGCCGTCGTCCTTGATCACTTCGCAGATCACGGCGGCCGGCGTGAGGCCCGCGAGCGCCGTCAGGTCGCAACCGGCTTCGGTATGGCCGGCGCGCACCAGCACGCCGCCCGGTTGCGCCATGATCGGGAACACGTGGCCCGGCTGGACGATCTGGTCGGCGCGCGTGTCGCGTGCGACGGCCGTGGCGATGGTGTGCGAACGGTCCGCCGCCGAGATGCCGGTGGTGACGCCTTCGGCTGCCTCGATGCTGACTGTGAACGCGGTGCCGTACTGCGTGCCGTTGCGGTAGGTCATCAGCGGCAGGTTCAGGTGCTTGCAGCGTTCCTGCGTCAGCGTCAGGCAGATCAGGCCGCGGCCGTAGCGGGCCATGAAGTTGATCGCTTCCGGCGTGACGAAATCGGCGGCGAGGATCAGGTCGCCTTCGTTTTCGCGGTCTTCCTCGTCGACGAGGATCACCATGCGGCCGGCTTTCAGCTCGGCGATGATGTCGGGCGTGGAGGCGAGCTTCATATCGGAAAAAGGGAGTCCGCTGGGGAAAAGCGCTATTTTACGTCACGGCGGGCCGGCTGCCTTGGAAATTGGGCCGCGTGGGGTCGCGTGAAGGGCCGCGTGACGGGCCGCGTGTGAGGCCGTTCATGGGGCCACGGCGCCGGCCGGCCCGCGCACCGGCTTTCGTGGGCCGCGCGAGCCCGGTGCTAGGCGGCGGCGCGCGTCCCGCGCCGGCGTGGCATGATCGGCGCTGGCGGCCTTGCCGGCTCGTCGCGGCTGCCGTGGCTGGCTGCCATGAGCGGCCGCCGTCGCGGCTGTTCCGGCCCCACCATTCCCGCCCATTCGCCTTCCGGAGATGCCGATGTCCGCCCACACCTGGTTGCTGTTCGCCTTCGCCTATCTGCTGACCACGCTGACGCCCGGCCCGAACGTGCTGCTCGTGATCCGCAACACGGTGCGTCACGGCGCGCGCGGCACGGTCGTGTCGATCGCCGGCAACCTGTTCGTGCAACTGGTGGTGGTGTCGCTGGTGGCGCTCGGCGTCGGCGCGATCCTGGCCGCCATGCCGCCGCTGTTCATTGCGCTGAAGCTGGCCGGGGCGGCCTATCTGATCTTCATCGGCATCCGGCAATGGCGCGACGCCGGGCGGCCCGTGGCGGCCGGCGCCGAAGCGGGCGGGGCGCCGGGCACGGCCGTGCCGGTCAGCCGCTGGCGGCTGCTGCGCGAATCGATGATCGTGGCCGGCAGCAACCCGAAGACGATGATCTTCCTGTCCGCGTTCATGCCGCAGTTCGTCGATCATCAACGCTCGCTGCCGCTGCAGTTCACCGAGATGTACCTGACCATCGCGCTGACGGTGCTGGTGGTGCACGCGATCTATTCGACCGGCGTGCGCCATCTGCACGGGCGCCTGCGCGCGAGCCGAGCGGTGGCGGCGATGCGGCGCACGACCGGCCTCGTGTTCGTCGGCTTCGGCGTGGAACTGCTGACGGCGAAGCAGCCGTGATGCATCTCGTGATGCGCCCGGTGCCTGCGCGCCGCGTTCAGGATTGCGCGGCCGGGCGCTTCGCCTGAACGTCCAGCGCGGCGTCGTTCGAGACGGCCGCTTGCGCGAGCGCCTCGGGTGCGGCTGTCGCTTCGTCTTCCTTGATCCCCTCCTTGAAGCCCTTGATCGCGCCGCCCAGATCGGTGCCGAGGCTGCGCAGTTTCTTCGTTCCGAACACCAGCGACACGATCGCCAGGACGATCAGCCAATGCGTCATGCTGAGGCTACCCATGTTCACACTCCTTGCGTTTGCTTCCGTTTGAATTGAACCGCGCGTTGCACCGGTTCGAACACCAGCGCATGCGCAAATCCTATGTGCGATCGGCGCGGCGATCCATCAAACCTGCTTATGCACTCGCCAAGAATTCCTGATTGTTCATCCTGAGCTTGCGTCCCTAGTATTGGCGTCACGGAGCAGACAGCAAGGTTCCGATCGATCGACAGCGCCGCGTGCCAAGCGCCGCGAGAGCCGATCCTCATCAGGAAAAGATATTCAGGAGAACAGAGCATGACCGATATGAAACGTCGCAGTGTGCTGGTCGGCGCGGCAGCAGGGGCCGTCGCGATGGGTGCCGCCGTGGCCGCCAAGGCCGCCGAATTCGGCAACCCCGACACGCCGCCGCAAGGCGCGATCAACTCCACGCCGGCCGCGCTGTCCGAGCCCGGCCCGCAGAATCCGCAACTGCGCGACGTGCTGCCGTCGTTCAACAATCCGCCCGCGACCGACGTCGGCGGCATGCCGATTCCGTGGGCCTCGTTCAATCTCGCCCACAAGCGTATCCAGGCCGGCGGCTGGGCGCGCGAAGTGACCACCAAGGCGTTCCCGATCTCGAAGGACATCGCCGGCGTGAACATGCGCCTCGGGCCGGGCGGCGTGCGCGAACTGCATTGGCATCAGCAGGCCGAGTGGGCAATCATGGTCAGCGGCCAGGTGCGCGTGACCACCATCGACACCAAGGGCCGCGCCGAAGTGGCCGACGTGGCGGCCGGCGACATCTGGTATTTCCCGCCGGGCCTGCCGCACTCGCTGCAGGGCCTGGGCGACAACGGCGGCGAATTCGTGCTGGCCTTCGATAACGGCTCGTCGGGCGAATTCAACACGTTGATGGTGTCCGACTGGTTCGCCCACACGCCGCCGGACATCCTCGCGCAGAACTTCGGCGTGCCGGCCGAGAAGTTCAAGGAGATCCCGCTCGAACAGCTGTGGATCTATCAAGGCGCGAAGGCCGGCCCGCTCGCCGCCGATCAGGCCTACTGCGCGTCGCCGGCCGGTCGCCCCGATCATCCGTTCATCTTCCGCATGGGCGCGATGGCGCCGACCATCTCGAATGCCGGCGGCGAAGTGCGCATCGTCGACAGCCGCAACTTCCCGGTGTCGAAGACGGTGGCCGCGGCGCTCGTGACGGTCAAGCCGGGCGGCCTGCGCGAAATGCACTGGCACCCGGACAACGACGAATGGCAGTACTTCATCAAGGGCTCGGCGCGCATGACGGTGTTCAACACCGGGCCGGCCGCGCAAACGGTGGACTTCAACCCGGGCGATGTGGGCTACGTCGAGAAGAATCTCGGCCACTACATCAAGAACACCGGCAAGGAGGACCTGGTGTTCCTCGAGATCTTCAAGTCGGATCACTTCTCGGAGATCACGCTGTCGCAATGGCTGGCGAACGTGCCGAGACAGTTGCTGCGCGAGCATCTGCGCGTCGATGACGAGACGCTCGATGCGATCCACCGCCTGAAGGACCGGCGCGACGTGCTCGCCTGAGCCGCCGGCTGCCGCAGCGGTGACGTGCGCGTGCGAGCAGGCTCGACGCCTGCCGCACGACGCGCGGCTGCTCGCTTCCTCGTTGTTTGTCGTTATTGAAATCCAGCACATTCGCAAGAATTCGCAAGAGGCTCTCACCATGCCGATGGCACTCAAACGCACCGCCAGCCAGGCCTTGTCCGGCACGACGACCGCCGACGCCGTTTCGGCGATGCGCGACACGCTCGACAACGAACGGCGCGGCCTGCGCGCGCTGCTGCCGTTCGCGGGGCCGGCGGTGATCGCGTCGGTCGGCTACATGGACCCGGGCAACTTCGCCACCAATATCCAGGCCGGCTCCACCTATGGCTACGACCTGCTGTGGGTGGTGATGCTGTCGTCGCTGGTGGCGATGCTGTTCCAGGCGATGTCCGCCAAGCTCGGCATCGTGACCGGCCGCAGCCTGGCCGAAGTGTGCCGCGACGAATTCCCGAAGCCGCTCGTGATCGCCATGTGGATCGGCTCCGAGATCGCCGCGATCGCCACCGACCTGGCCGAATTCATGGGCGCGGCGATGGGCATCTCGCTGCTGTTTCATCTCGCGCTGGCCTGGGGGCTGCTGATCACCGGCATCGTGACGGTGGGCATCCTGTCGCTCGACAAGAAGGGCTTTCGCCCGCTCGAACTGGTGATCGGCGCGTTCATCGCCGTGATCGGCCTCAGCTATCTGGGCGAGCTGTTCATCGCGCCGCCCGATTGGCATGCGGCGATCTTTCATACCTTCGTGCCGCAACTGCACGGCAGCCAGGCACTGATGCTGGCCGTGGGGATCGTCGGCGCGACCATCATGCCGCACACGATTTATCTGCACTCCGGATTGACGCAGAACCGCGCGCCGGCACGCAACGACTATCAACGCCGCCGCCTGGTGCGCTTCTCGAATCGCGAGGTATGGATCGCGCTGGGCCTGGCCGGGTTCGTGAACATGGCGATGGTGGCGATGTCCGCCTCGGTGTTCAGCAAGAGCGCGCCCGGCATTGCCGACATCGCGGCGGCGTATCACACGCTGACGCCCGTGCTCGGCGCCGGTGCCGGCGTGCTGTTTCTTGTTTCGCTGCTGGCCTCGGGCATCTCCAGCTCGGTGGTGGGCACCATGGCCGGGCAGAACATCATGCAGGGCTTCGTGGGCTTTCGCACGCCGGTCATGGTGCGCCGCCTGATCACCATCGTGCCGGCCGTGATCGTGTGCCTGACCTGCGACCCGATGCACGCGATGATCGACAGCCAGATCGTGCTCAGCATCGTGTTGCCGGTGCCGCTGATCGCTCTCGTGGTGCTGTCGTCGCGTCGTTCAGTGATGGGCAGTTTTGCCGCGAGCCGCAAGATTGTCGTCGTGGCGGGCTTCGCCACCGCCGTGATTCTCGCCTTGAATATCGCCCTGGTCTGGCAGGCTGTCGTCGCGTAACAGGGCGCGGGTGCGCAGCGCGACGTCGAGGCTCGCCGTACTCGCGACGGGCCGCGCCGGCCCCGAAGCATAAGCGGAGCGTCGAAGCGCCATGTCAGCCTGCACCTTGTCGATCCCCGTGATGTGTTCGAGCCGCGCGCTGCCTTCGGTCAGAAGGAATTCGCGGAAATGGACGGCCGCCGGCGGCAGATGGCGGTCGGCGCGATGGACCACGCACCAGTTGCGCTTGCGCGGAAAGCCCTGCACGTCGAGCACCGCGAGCAGGCCGGCGCGCAGTTCGGATTGAACCGTCTGCTTCGGCAGCAGGCTGATGCCCATGCCGGCCATCACCGATTGCTTGATTGCCTCGGCGCAGCCGATCTCCATGAAGCGCGGGGCGTACGGTTGGCCGCGAAAGCTGTCGTCGGCGGCGCTGCGCGTGTCGGTGCCGCTCTCGCGCACCAGCAGGCACTCCTGAGCAATGCGCGAGCGGGCGATGTCGCGCACGCCGGCCAGCGGATGATCGGGCGTCGCCACCAGCACGAACGGATTCGGCGCGAACGGCTCGGCGACGATGGCGGCGTCGTCCGGCGCCTGCACCATCACCGCGAGATCGAGACTATCGCTGCGCAACTGGGCGACCAACTGGTCGCGGCTGCGCACCGACATGTCGAGATCGACGCCGGGCTTCTGCTGCATGAACGCGCCGATCAACTGCGGGAAGAAGTAGCTGCACGAGGTGATCAGGCCGACGCGCAGGCGCTGCGCGCTGCCGGTCTTCAGGGTGGCGAACGATTGCTCGGCGGCTTTCAGATCGGCGAGGATCGCGAGGCTGTGACGCAGCATCAGCTCGCCGGCATCGGTCAGCGCGATGCGCTTGCCGACATGGCTGAACAGCGACACGCCGGCGTGATCCTCCATCTGCTTGATCTGCATCGAGACGGCGGGCTGCGTCAGATGCAGATCTTCGGCCGCACGCGAAAAGCTCAAATTGCGCGCAACACTTTCGAAAGTCTTGAGTTGGCGAATTGTTATGTTTTTCATATGAAGCCGTGTCTCCTATTGGGGAACGTGTTTCATGCCTCTTTGAATGATGCCGGGGCAGCTGCACCGAAGTGTAATCCCGCTGCGGAATTTCGGCTTGCAGGGGAACACCCGCGCTTGCGATGAGCGGGATGACATGCAGGTCTGAGAAATCACGAGAAAACACCGGGGAAAATGGCGTTTTTGCGATTCCGGGAGGGGGAGGGCGGCGATGCGGAACTGCGCGACACAATAGTTGGCAATGCTGACGATTGCCAATGAGTATATGAAATGAAAATGCAGAAATGACGATGTCGGACGGTTGAAAGTACAACGCAAGGACGCTGAAGAAGCGGCCTTGCGTCATGCGTCTTACTTGGTCATGTAGAACAGCGCGTCGGCGGCTGCCTTGCGCGAGGCGGCGGTGTCGGCCGGCGTGGGAGGGGGGGCTGCTGCGGGGGCGGCTTTCGAGGGCGCGGTGCTGGCCGTGTTCGCCGCTTCGATGGCGGGTGCAGCCGGCGTT
>NZ_BAAILN010000044.1:534069-543110 GCF_054589155.1 Burkholderia sp. 3C | reverse complement strand
TGCCGTCGACGGCACCGACAGGTACCACAGCGCGCTCGTGGACGCCTTGCGCGCGGCGGCCGGATCGACGGCGGCCGGGCTCTTGCCGGCCACGGCGGTGGCGGCGGCTGCCGCCGTGGCGGTGGGTGCCGCGGGCGCGCCGGCCTGCAACGGCGGCGTGCCGGGCTTGCCCGGCTTGGTGGCGTCGCCGGCTGCCGAACGCTGCGCGATTGCTTCGGCCGGGCCGATCTGGAACACCAGCTTCGATTCGAGCGATGCGATCACCGCGTAGGGCGGCTGCGCTTCCCACCGCAGGACCACGCGGCCGCGCGGCGTATCCGCGAAGATCGCCGGAATGCGCTTCATGTCGGCAAACTGCACGTAGATCTTCGCGCCGTCGTCGAACACCTGAACCGGCTTGGCGTCGTCCGCGCCGGTGACGGCCCAGCCGAAGTTGTAGGCGCCGGGCGCGGATGCCGCGATCACGGCGGTGGCCGGGCCGCCGGGGCTTCCCGGCCTGCGCGCGGCGGCCGCCGCTGCCGCCGCGCCCTGCGGCGCAACCTTGACCTGCTGGACGTTGAGGCTCGCGAACGGGTTGTAGGTTTGCGGCGGCGTGAACGAGGGCGGGAGGATGGGCATGGACGCGTCCTGCGTGCTGGAGATGGATTGCGCGGTGTCGTACACCTTCTGCGCGTAGGCGAGCCGCTTGTCCGGCGAGCTCGCATTGTAGGCACCGACGGCATTCCAGGTCGGGCCGTATTGCCGGATGTTCTGCGAGAGGATCCACGCGCCGACGTAGGCGTTGGTGCACGGATCGAGCAGGCTCTGCTCGGTGATGCCTTCGCGCGCCAGCCGTGGCAGCCACGAGCTGTTGATCTGCATCAGACCGATGTCGGTCGTGCCGTTGCTGTTGGTGTTGATGACGTTGGTGCGCGTGCCCGATTCGACCTGCGCGATGGCGCGCATCAGGCCGACGCTGACGTGTTCGAACGCGGCGGCGTCGTCGATGCAGTCCGCGCGGGCGACGCCGTGCATCGCGATCAGGAGCGCGGCGAACGCGCTGCCCCGAAACGCGAGGCCGCCGACCGGCACCCGTTTCTGGTGCTGTTGGATTCCCATGATTCGTAACCGTATGCGTTGACTGCTTGTTATATCGGCCGGAACCGCCTTGGCGTTGCCTCGGAAGCGGTGAGCAGGACGGCCGCCGCCCGCGCTGCCGATGGCGCGCGGGGCGGGCGGATTGCGTCCGGGAAGGCGCCGGCCCGAGCGCCCGAGGCCCGTATTCTAATGACAGATTGTTGAGACGAGGGAAATGGCGGGGGAAGCGGGGAGGGCGAGGCGGGAAGGGGCACCGCGCCGGCCGGCGCGGTGACGCGGTGATGCGGTTACTTGGCGGTGACGAGGGCGTCCGCCCCCAACATCCGCTCCACATACCGCGCGATCATGTCGATCTCGAGATTCACCTTCACCCCCGCCTTCAGATGCCGCAACGTCGTGACCTCCACCGTATGCGGAATCAGGTTGATCGAGAATTCGCAGCCGTCCTCGCGGTCGGTCACGGCGTTGACGGTCAGGCTCACGCCGTTGACCGTGATCGAGCCCTTGTAGGCCAGATACTTGCCGAGCTCCTTCGGCGCCAGCACGCGCAGCTCGTGCGATTCGCCGACCGGCGCGAAATGCGTCACGGTGCCGAGCCCATCCACGTGGCCCGACACGATATGGCCGCCGAGCCGGTCGTGCGCGCGCAGTGCTTTTTCCAGGTTCACTTCGCCGGCCTCGGTCAGGCCGACGGTGCGGTTCAGGCTCTCGCGCGACACGTCGACGGTGAACGTATCGGCCGTGGTGGCGATGGCCGTCATGCAGGCGCCCTGGATCGCGATGCTGTCGCCGAGCGCGACGTCGCCAAGATCGAGGCCGCCCGCCTGCACAATCAGCCGAACGCCGGCATCGGCTTCGGTGCCGAGCGCTTCGATGGTTTCAATGCGGCCGACCGCCGCGACGATTCCGGTGAACATCGTGTGATTTCCGTGAGCAGGTTCAGTGAGCCGAAGGCGCGACGAAGCGCGCGAGAATGCGCAGGTCGTCGCCAATCCGGTCGAGGGTATGGAATTGCAGCGTGGTGCGCTGGGCCAGCGTGGCCGGCGCGACCAGGTTGAACATGCCGGCGGCGTTGTCGCCGAGCAGGGTGGGTGCGAGATAGACGAGCAGCTCGTCCACGCAGCCCTCGCGCAGCAGCGAGCCGTTCAGCTTGTGGCCGGCCTCGACATGCAGCTCGTTGATGCCGCGCTTGCCGAGCATGGCCAGCATGGCGGGCAAATCGACCTTGCCGTTGACGTCGGCCAGCGGCACGACCTCGGCGCCGCGGTCGCGCAGCGCAGCCGCGCGGCCTTCGCCGGCCGCATCGAGCGTGCCGCAGAAGATCAGGATCGGCGCGCCGCTCATCAGCTTCGCATCGAGCGGGATCTCGAGCCGGCTGTCGATCAGTACGCGCAGCGGCTGGCGTGGCGTATCGATGCCGCGCACGGTCAATTGCGGGTCGTCCTCGCGCACGGTGCCGATGCCGGTCAGGATCGCGCAGGCGCGTGCGCGCCAGGCGTGGCCGTCGGCGCGCGCGGCCTCGCCGGTGATCCATTGGCTTTCGCCGCCCGGCAGCGCGGTGCGGCCGTCGAGCGACGCGGCGCTTTTCATGCGCACCCACGGCTGGCCGCGCGTCATGCGCGATACGAAGCCGATATTCATCTCGCGCGCTTCCTGGGACAGCAGCCCGCAGCGCACTTCGATGCCGGCGTCGCGCAGCATGCCGAGCCCCTTGCCGGACACCTGCGGGTTCGGGTCTTCCATCGAGGCGATCACCCTGCCGACGCGCGCGTCGATCAGCCCGAGCGCGCACGGCGGCGTGCGGCCGAAATGGCTGCACGGTTCGAGCGTCACGTAGACGGTCGCGCCGCGCAGGTCGTGGCCGCGCGAGCGTGCATCCTTCATGGCCTGCACCTCGGCGTGATCCTGCCCGGCCGGCTGGGTGTGGCCTTCGCCGATCACCGCGCCATCCTTGACGATCACGCAGCCGACGCGCGGGTTCGGCGTGGTGGTGTACATCCCGCGCGACGCCAGATCGAGCGCGCGCTGCATGTGCGCGAAATCAGTTTCCGAGAACATCGCGTCTCCGGGTCGAGAGGGTCAGGCCGCGAGCGCGGCGAACGCGCGGCGCGCGGCGGCGAGCGTCTCGTCGATCACGGCGTCGTCGTGCACGCTCGACACGAAGCCGGCCTCGTAGGCCGACGGCGCGAAATAGACGCCCTCGTCGAGCATCAGATGGAAGAAGCGGTTGAAGCGCTCGATGTTGCTCTTGGTCACGTCGGCGAAGCTGGCCGGCACGGTGTCGGTGAAATACAGGCCGAACATCGCGCCGATCGAATCGGCCGCGAACGGCACGCCGGCCGCCTTCGCTTCGGCCGCGAGGCCGTCGGCGAGGCGCTTGGTTTGCGCCGCGAGCGCGTCGTAGAAGCCCGGCGCCTGGATCAGCTTCAGCGTCTTGAGGCCGGCGGCGACGGCGATCGGGTTGCCCGACAGCGTGCCCGCCTGGTAGACGCCGCCGAGCGGCGCGAGGTGGGCCATGATGTCGCGACGGCCGCCGAAGGCCGCTGCCGGCATGCCGCCGCCGATCACCTTGCCCAGGCAGGTCAGGTCGGCCTGGATGCCGTAATGCTGCTGCGCGCCGCCGAGCGCCACGCGGAAGCCGCACATCACTTCGTCGAAGATCAGCACGGCGCCGTGCTTGGTGCAGAGCGCGCGCAGCGCGTCGTGGAACGCTTGCGAGCCGCGCACCAGGTTCATGTTGCCGGCCACCGGCTCGACGATCACGGCTGCGATCTCGTCGCCGAACGCCGTGAAGGCCTCTTCGAGCGCGGCGACGTTGTTGTATTCGAGCACCGTGGTGTGCTTGGCGATGTCGGCCGGCACGCCCGCGGACGTCGGGTTGCCGAACGTCAGCAGGCCGGAGCCGGCCTTGACCAGCAGGCTGTCGGCGTGGCCGTGATAGCAGCCCTCGAACTTGACGATGCGGCTGCGGCCCGTGAAGCCGCGCGCCAGGCGCAGTGCGCTCATGGTGGCTTCGGTGCCGCTCGACACCATCCGCACCTGCTCGATCGACGGCACCAGCTTGCAGATTTCCTCGGCGATCTCGATTTCGGCCTCGGTCGGCGCGCCGAACGAGAAGCCGTCGGCCAGCACGGCCTGCACGGCGGCCAGCACCTCGGGGTGGACGTGGCCGACGATCATCGGGCCCCACGAGCCGATGTAGTCGATATAGCGCTTGCCGTCCGCGTCCCAGAAGTGCGCGCCCTGGGCGCGCGACACGAAGCGCGGCGTGCCGCCGACCGACCGGAAGGCGCGCACGGGCGAGTTGACGCCGCCCGGAATGGTCTGCTGGGCGCGTTCGAAGAGGGTTTGGTTGTTCGACATGGATAGGACCTGCGTAGAGAGGCGGCGGCCGGGCCGGCGCGGCAGGGCACCGCGCTCGCGCCCAGGCGGACGAAACGATCGTCAGATTGTACCGAAGAGTCGCCGCGGCGGTCGGCGGCCGGCATCGGGCCGGCGGCCCGCCCTCAGCGCGGCAGCGGCGGCGGCCGGCGCTTGCCGGTCAGCTCGGCCCAGCGCTTTTCGAGCGCGCCTTCGGCCATCGGCTTGATCGAGGTGCCCGAGGTCTGGGCGTCCCACGTCTGTACCGAGAACGGGTGCACCCGCAACGCGTCGCGCGCGATCACCACCTCCTGATGGCCGTCCACCAGCCAGTCGTAGACGAAATCGATGCAGAGCCGGTAGCCGCGCCGGGTGCCGGCGTCGGGCACCTCGTACGGCGCGCGCGTCACGTAGCCGGAGCCGAACACGCCCTTCGGCTCCTGCGCGACGCGGTGCAGGAACACGCGGTCGCCGGGCAGGATGCTGCGCGAGAAGCCGCAACCCCAGGCATCCTGCACCGCTTCGCCGGCGCGCACGCGCGCGGCGACCTCGGGCAGTTCGGGCCAGGGCCATTTTTTCGGGCTCCAGATCAGCAGGAAGGCGGTCATGTCGAGGGGCGCCGGACGAGGCGGGGTGGTGCGCGAACACGGAATCGCGAGCTTACCCGAAACGCCTGCGCCGGCGTGCCGGCAAGGCTTCCAGGGCAGCCGGCGACGGGCGGCTCGGCATCGCGATCGAGAGGGCGCGCGTACAATCGAGCGTTCACGGCGGCTGTCCCGCCGCCATGTCCACCGAGCCGGGCCGCGCGTCGCCACGCGTGAAGTTCCGGCCGCAGCCGAGAACTCCCATGTCGAATGCAATACGGCGCCGGCCCGACGCCCGGTTGATCATGCTGCTCGGCGCACTGGCCGCCTGCGGCCCGATCGGCACCGATATGTACCTGCCGAGCATGCCCGCCGTGGCCGAGAGCCTCGGCACCAGCGCCGCCGCGGTGCAGTGGACGCTGACGAGCTTCATCGCGGGCTTCTCGATCGGCATGCTGCTGTACGGGCCGCTGTCCGATTCGCTCGGCCGCCGGCCGGTGCTGCTCGGCGGCATCATGCTGTTTACCGTAGCGGGCGCGGGCTGCTTCGTGGCGCCGTCGATCGATGCGCTGATCGTGCTGCGCTTCGTGCAGGCGCTCGGCGCGGGCGCGGCCTCGGTGCTGTCGCGGGCGATCGCGCGCGACGCGCACGAGCCCGCCGACGCGGCCAAGGTGCTGTCGATGGTGGCGATCGTCACCTCGGTGGGGCCGCTGCTCGCGCCGCTGATCGGCGGCCAGATCCTGCGCTTCGCGGGCTGGCGCACGATCTTCGTGGTGCTCGCGCTGTTCGGCGTGGGCTGCACGATCGCGGCGTTCCTGAAAGTGCCCGAGACCTGGCCGAAGGAGAAGCGCCACTCGTCGGCGATCTTCAGCTCGTTCGCGTCGTACGGGCGCATCCTGGCCGACCCGATTGCGTGGGGCTACATGCTGTGCGGCGGCATGGCGTTCGCGTCGCTGCTCACTTACATCACGGCCACGCCGTTCGTCTACATCGAATATTTCCACGTGTCGGCGCAGCATTACGGCCTGCTGTTCGGCATGAACATCCTCGGCGTGATGATCGGCAACTTCATCAATACGCGGCTCGTGGCGCGGGTCGGCTCGCTGCGCTTGATCGCGGCGGCCTCGCTGGTCAGTGCCGTGGCGTCGTTGTGCGTGGCGTTCTTCGCGCTGACCGGCATCGGCGGGCTGTGGTCGATCGTGGCCGGCCTGTTCTTCGTGGTGGGCGTGATCGGGCTGCTGTCGGCGAACTGCTCGACCGACCTGATGCTGCGCTATCCGCACAACGCGGGCGCGGCGGCCGCGCTGTTCGGCGCGATGCAACTGGGGCTCGGCGCCGTGGCGAGCGCGGTGGTGGGCTTGTTGGCCGACGGCACGCCGTTCGGCATGGGCGTGACGATCGCGATCACCGGTGCGCTGTGCTTCGTCGGGCGGCGGCTGGTGCTGCGCTGGCACGGTCGGCCGGTGCGCGGCGACTGAGCGCCGGCATTCGGCGTGGCAACGAAAAAAGGGCTGGCGCCCGAAAGCGCCAGCCCTTTTTGCATGCGGCGGCGGTCAGGCCGCCACCGTCGCCGTCGCTCAGTCGCGCGCGGCAGCCGGCGCCACGCCGTGACTCAGCCAGTCGAGCACGTCGGACGATTCGTCGTCGCCCGCGCGTGCCTTGGCCTGCGTCACCGCCTGGTTCAGCTCGGCATTCGGCGCGGCGCGGCGAATCGCGACGCCCACCGCGAGGATGTCGATCATGACCAGATGCAGGATGCGCGAGATCATCGACAACTGCGATTCGCGCATCTCGATGTGATCGGTTTCGAGCGCCACGGTCGCGCGCTTGGCGAGCGGCGTGTTGCTGGAGGTGATCGCGATCACCTTCGCGCCGGCCTGCATCGCGACGTCGAGCACGCGCATCAGCTCGGGCGCGCGGCCCGACTTCGACACCGCCACGATCACGTCGCCCTTGCCGAGCAGCGCCGCCGACGCGGCCTGCATGTACAGGTCGCCGTAGGCGATGGTCGGGATGCCGAAGCGGAAGAACTTGTAGTGCGCGTCCTGCGCGACGATGTTCGAGTTGCCGAGCCCGTAGAACTCGATGCGACGCGCGCTGTTGAGGATCTCGATCGCCTTCTCGACGTGCTCGAAATTCAGATGCTCGCGCAACTGCAGGATCGCGGACACCGTGTTGTCGAGCACCTTCGCGCCGAAATCGGTGGCCGTGTCGCCCAGATGCACCTGGCTGTGGCTCATCGGGATGGTGCCGGTCAGGCCGGTGGCCAGCTTCAGCTTGAAATCGGACAGGCCCTGGCAGCCGAGCGAGCGGCAGAAGCGGATCACGGTCGGCTGGCTGACGTCGGCCTTGCGGGCGATGTCGATGATCGGATCGTTGATGATCGAGCGCGGATGGTTCAGCGCGAGATCGGCCACGCGGCGTTCGGCCGGCGTGAGCGCGTCGCGCATCTGGCGGATTCGCTCGAACACGGCCGAGGACGCGCCGCCCGAGCGGTTCGACAGTTGCTCGGCCAGGATCGCCGAGACACCGAGGAACGCCGGGTAATCGGCCGTGATCAGGTAGGTCGGAATGTTCGCGCAGTAATCGGAGAAGCGGCCCTTCGATTCGAAGCGCTCGCGAAAGCGCGACTTCAGGAACAGGTCGCCGAGCTTGAGCACCACGCCGCCGCCCACGTACACGCCGCCGAGCGCGCCCAGCGTGACCGCCAGGTTGCCGGCGAACGTGCCGAGGATCGCGCAGAACACGTCCACCGCCTCGAGCGCGAGCGCGTCGCCTTCGTGCGCGCGATCGACGATCTCGGGCGTGCTGACGCCGGCCGCCACGCGCTTCTTGTCGCGGGCCGCCAGCGCGCGATAGATGACCTCGATGCCCGGCCCGGCGCACACGCGCTCGAACGATACATGCGGCCACTTCTTGCGCGCGTACTGCATGACCAGATCCTCGCGCTCGTCCATCGGCGCGAAGCTGGCGTGGCCGCCTTCGCTGCCGAGGGCGATCCAGCGGTCGTCGGCCGGAATCAGCCCCGACAGGCCGAGGCCGGTGCCCGGCCCCATCAGGCCGATCACGCTGTTCTGGCGGCGCGCGCCGCCGCCGACCTGCTGACGCTGCGCGTCGGTCAGGCCCGGCAGCGCCATCGCGAGCGCGGTGAAATCGTTGACCACCAGCAGCGTGTCGAAGCCGAGCGCGCGGCGCGTGGCCTCGATCGAGAAGCTCCAGTCGTGGTTGGTCATCTGCACCTGGTCGCCATCGACCGGGTTGGCGATGGCGATCGCGGCGTGGTTGACGCGGCCGATCTTGACGTCCTTCAGATACTTGCGGATCGCGTCGGTCAGCGTCGGGTAATCGGCGCCCGGATACACGCGGATCTGCGTGATTTCGCCGGGGCCGACTTCGAGCGCGAAGCGCGCGTTCGTGCCGCCCACGTCGGCGAGCAGGCGCGGGCCGTCGGCGTGCTGGCCGGCAAGCGGCTTAGTTTGCGCACCAGTAGACATCGAGCTGGGTCCCCTTGTCGTTGGCCAGTTGGGAAATCGCGTTGCGTTGCGGCGCGGCGGCGGCGGCTTCGAGCACCTCGCGCTTGCGCGCGCCCGAGATCAGCAGGAACAGCCGGTCGACGCGGCGCAGCGCGTCGAGCGACAGGCTCACGCGCGGGTGCGGCGCGGCGCCCGGATGCACGGCGACGTAGCGCGCCGGCGTGGTGATCGCCTGCTCCCATTCGGGCGCGTCGGCGAAGATCGAGGCGGTGTGGCCGTCCTCGCCCATGCCGAGCACGGCGACGTTCGGCAGCGCGTACGCCGGGTTCGCGTTCAGCGCGGCGACGTGGGCATCGAGCGTGGCGGCGGTGTCGACGATCGGCAGGAAGCGCGCGCCGGCGGCCGCGTTTTGCAGCAGCGTGTCGCGCACCAGTCGGGCGTTGCTGGCGTCGTCGGCGTCGGCCACCCAGCGGTCGTCGACCAGGGTGACATCGACGTGGCGCCAGTCGAGCGCGTAGTGCGACAGCGTCTGCAGGAACGGGCGCGG
>NZ_BAAILN010000044.1:515087-533938 GCF_054589155.1 Burkholderia sp. 3C | reverse complement strand
CGAGCGGCGCTTGCAGCGCCGCGCCGACCGCCCGTGCGAGTGCATCGCACTGGGCTTGCGGGCTTTCGAAAGCGTGAAGCTCGATCACTTCTCCTCCAGGCTGCTTGTATCGAATTCGTGGGTCATGCGGGGATGCTCCGGCGTGACGCGGCGCGGCGGGTGGGCCGCGTTGCGCTGCGCATCGGTTTCAGTTTTCTTCTTCGAGCCAGCAGGTGCCGTGCTGCGCGAGCATCGCGCTCGCGGCGGCCGGCCCCCAGGTGCCCGCCGCGTACGGCTTGGGCGGCTTGAGCGTTTTCTGCCATTCGGTCTGCAACGGCTCGACCCAGCGCCACGCGGCTTCCTGCTCGTCGCGTCGCACGAACAGTGCGAGGCGGCCGTTGATCACGTCGAGCAGCAGGCGCTGGTACGCCTCCATCTGGCCTTCCTTGAAGAACTGGTCGAAGGCGAGATCGAGGTGGACGCTGGCGAGGTTCATGCCTTCGCCGGGCTGCTTGGCGAGGCAATAGAGGCGGATCGTTTCGTTCGGCTGCAGGCGGATCACGAGCCGGTTCGCACCGGCGCGCAGCGCATTGGGGCCGAGCGCCGAATGCGGCACCGCGCGGAAGTTGACGACGATCTCGGCCACCCGATCGGCGAGCCGCTTGCCGGTACGCAGGAAGAACGGCACGCCGGCCCAGCGCCAGTTTTCGATTTCCACCTTCAGCGCGACGTAGGTTTCGGTGGTGCTGTCGGCCTTCACGCCCGGTTCGGTCGCATAGCCGGGCACCGGCAGGCCCTTGATGGTGCCGGCGTGATACTGGCCGCGCACCGCCACTTTGCTGATGTCGCGCGCGTCGATCGGCTTGAGCGCGCGCAGCACGCGCAGCTTCTCGTTGCGGACCGAATCCGAATCCATCGAGTGGGGCGGCTCCATCGCGACGATCGACAGCAGTTGCAACAGGTGGTTCTGCACCATGTCGCGCAACGCGCCGGTGTTGTCGTAGAAATCGCCGCGCGCTTCCACGCCGAGCTCTTCCGCGATGGTGATCTGGATGCTCTCGACCCAGTCGCGGCGCCACAGCGGCTCGAACAGCGCATTGCCGAAACGCAGCGCGAGCAGGTTCTGCACCGGCTCCTTGCCGAGGTAGTGATCGATCCGGTAGATCTGGTCTTCCGCGAAGATCTCGCCCACCGCATCGTTGATCGCGTTCGACGAGGCCAGGTCGTAGCCGAGCGGTTTTTCCAGCACGATGCGCGCGCCTTCGTTCAGGCCCACGCCGGCCAGCGCCTTGCAGATCGGCTCGAACAGCGACGGCCCGGTGGCCAGATAGAACACCCGCGTGCCCGGCAGCGTACCGATCGCCTCGCGCAGCACGCGGTAGTCTTCCGGACGGCCGAGATCGAGATTGACGTAATCGATGCGCGCGAGAAAACGCTGCCAGGCGGCCTCGTCGAACGCGCTGCCGGCAGCCTTCTTCGCATGCGGCTTGACGTGTTCCTCGACCCAGCGGTGATAGCCGTCGCGATCGGTGTCGTTGCGCGCGACGCCGACGATGCGCCCGGAATCGGCCAGCATGTTGGCCCGGTGGGCCTCGAACAAGGCAGGCAGGATCTTGCGCATCGACAGGTCGCCGGTGCCGCCGAACAGAACGAAGGTGAAGCTGCTGGAATCGGTGTGCATGTGTCTCCGCCCGGTTGGGAATGCCCGCACCGCGGCATGTTATCGACACCGGTGTGCGAGGCCGTTCCGACGGGCGCGGACGGCGGAAACCGGAGCCGTAGTGCGATAAAAATATTTTTGACACTGAATTGTAGTTTAACTACAATCCGCCGCAAGGGGTAGACCTGAACGAAGAAAAAGAAGCGCACACGAGACATCGGGGTAGCGCGCTCTTCGAGCAGGACGGCCGGTGCGGCAGCGCGCCGAGACCGCATGTTAAAGGACATTGGCGAAACGCATCGTGCGCCGGTCCGCGACGGCCCCGAGGTTCGGCGTCGCGCGGCGGCGTAACCGGAACCATCAGATCAGAGGAGACAAGTCTTTGAATCTCGATCCACTCAGTCAGTCCCTGAGCGCCCGCGGCCGGCAACGGCCCGACCGTGTCCGGTCGTTCGCGGCGTGATATCCCGGTTGCGACGTTTCGCTGCTTGTTGGCAAGATGGCTTCCGCACGAACGGGAGCCCCAAGAGTCGGTTCAATCAATCTGGAGGAGATAGACAATGAAGATTCGCGCGATGATGGGCGCGCTGTGCGCCGCAGGCCTGATGATCGGTGCCGCCTCGGCGCAGGCGGAAGACGTCACGGTGCTGCACTGGTGGACGTCGGGTGGTGAGTCGAAGGCGGTCGGCGTGCTGAAGGACGACGTGCAGAAGCAGGGCTACGTGTGGAAGGACTTCGCGGTGGCCGGCGGCGCGGGCGCGGCGGCCATGACGGCGCTCAAGACCAAGGTGATCAGCGGCGACGCACCGTCGGCCGCGCAGATCAAGGGCCCGCTGATCCAGGATTGGGCCGACCAGGGCGTGCTCGTCAACATCGATTCGGTGGCGGGCGACTGGAGCAAGAACCTGCCGCCGGAAATCGACAAGATCATCAAGTACAAGGGGCATTACGTGGCCGCGCCGTTCTCGGTGCACCGCGTGAACTGGATGTACATCAACAAGGCCGCGCTCGACAAGGTCGGCGGCAAGGTGCCGACGACCTGGCCGGAATTCTTCCAGATGGCCGACAAGATGAAGGCCGCCGGCATCCAGCCGATCGCGATGGGTGGCCAGCCGTGGCAAGACCTGACGCTGTGGGAAGACGTCGTGCTGTCCGAAGGCGCCGATTTCTACAAGAAGGCGATCGTCGATCTCGACCAGGGCACGCTGACCTCGCCGAAGATGCTCGACGTGTTCAACACGGTGCGCAAGATCCAGGGCTACTTCGACGCGGGCCGCAACGGCCGCGACTGGAACCTGGCCACGGCCATGGTCATCAACGGCAAGGCCGGCGTCCAGTTCATGGGCGACTGGGCCAAGGGCGAGTTCGAAGGCGCCGGCAAGAAGGCGGGCAAGGATTACGTCTGCGCGGCGGTGCCGGGCACGGCGAAGGCCTACACGTTCAACGTCGATTCGTTCGTGTTCTTCCAGCAGAAGGGTTCGGACAAGCCGACGCCGGGCCAGCTCGCGCTCGCCAAGACCATCATGACGCCGGATTTCCAGGAGCAGTTCAGCCTGCTGAAGGGCTCGATCCCGGTTCGCCTGGGCGTGAAGATGGACAAGTACGACGACTGCGCGAAGAAGTCCTACGCGGATGAACAGGGCGCGCTGAAGGCCGGCGGTTACGTGCCGTCGCTCGCTCACGGCATGGCGCAGGGCGATGCCACCGCCGGCGCGATCAGCGATGTCGTGACCAAGTTCATGAACTCGCAGGAAGATCCGAAGGCAGCGGTTGCCGCCCTCGCGAAGGCCGCGAAGGTGAAGTAATGCGGTGAGGGCGGGGCGCGGCCGGTCGACGGCCCGCGCCTTGCCCGCGCCGTCGCAAACGGGCCGGCCGCCGCCGGTCCGTGTCGTACCCGATGCCGCGCGCCTGTTCGCAGGTGGCCGGCGCCCCCGTTCCAGGAGTCGAAACAAGTGGCTGCCCCTCTCAGCGGAAACGAACCCGGCCGCGCCGACGTCGCCCGCCGCACGTCGCCGCTCTCGGCATTGGCCGATCGCTGGATACCGAAGCTGGTGCTCGCGCCCAGCATCGCGATCGCCGTGGTGTTCATCTACGGCTTCATCGTCATTACCGGCTACCTGTCGCTGACCAAGTCGCGACTGTTGCCCAACTACACGTTCGACGGCTTCGGCCGTTACACCGACCTGTTCCAGAACGATGTCTGGTGGACCTCGGCCGCCAATCTGGCCTGGTTCGGCATTCCGTTCATCGCGGTCTGCGTCGGGCTCGGGCTGTTCCTCGCGATCCTGCTCGATCAGCGCATCCGCAACGAAGGCGCGCTGCGCGCCGTGTTCCTGTATCCGATGGCGCTGTCGTTCATCGTCACGGGCACGGCCTGGCAGTGGATTCTGAACCCGGGCCTCGGCCTGGAGAAGGTGATGCACGACTGGGGCTGGGCGAGCTTCTCGTTCGACTGGCTCGACGATCCGGACAAGGCGATCTTCTGCGTGGTGATCGCGGCCGTCTGGCAATCCACGGGCTTCGTGATGGCGCTGTTCCTGGCCGGCCTGCGCGGCGTGGACGGCGAGATCTTCAAGGCGGCCCAGGTGGACGGCGCGACGCTGCCGACCATCTACCGCAAGATCGTGATCCCGAGCATGCGCCCGGTGTTCTTCTCGGTGCTGCTGATCCTCTGCCACATCACGATCAAGACGTTCGACCTGGTGGTGGCGTTGACGGCAGGCGGCCCCGGCACCTCGTCGTCGCTGCCCGCCATGTTCATGTATACCTATTCGTTCAATCGCGGCCAGCTCGGCGTCGGCGCGGCCTCGTCGGTGATGATGCTGGCTACTGTCGTCGCGGTGCTGGTGCCGCTGATGTATATGGAATCGAGGAGCACCCGCAATGCAGCCTAAGATGACGATGAGCCGCGCCGTCATTTACGCGGTGCTGATCCTGTTCGCGATCTACTTCCTGTTCCCGCTGTACGTGATGCTGTCGACCTCCTTCAAGGATCTCGACCAGTTGCGCACCGGCAACCTGCTGACCCCGCCCACCAGCTGGACCATCGACCCCTGGCTCAAGGCCTGGGGCTCGGCCTGTACCGGCGTGCGCTGCGACGGCATGCGGCCGTTCTTCTTCAACTCGTTGAAGATGGTGATCCCGGCCGTGCTGATCTCGTCGCTGATCGGCGCGTTCAACGGCTACGTGCTCACGCACTGGCGCTTCCGTGGCGTCGACGCGCTGTTCACGCTGCTGCTGGTGGGCTGCTTCATCCCGTTCCAGGTGATCCTGCTGCCGATGGCGCGCGTCGAAGGCTATCTCGGCCTCGCCAACACCACCACCGGCCTGGTGCTGGTGCACGTCGTGTACGGCATCGCGTTCACCACCATGTTCTTCCGCAACTTCTACGTGAGCATCCCGGCCGAGCTGGTGAAGGCCGCGCGCATCGATGGCGCCGGCTTCTTCACGATCTTCACGCGGATCCTGATGCCGGTGTCGCTGCCGATCTTCATGGTCTGCCTGATCTGGCAGTTCACGCAGATCTGGAACGACTTCCTGTTCGGCATCGTGTTCTCGGGCGTCGATTCGATGCCGATCACGGTGGCGCTGAACAACCTCGTGAACACGTCGACGGGCGTGAAGGAATACAACGTCGACATGGCCGGCGCGATCATCGCCGCGCTGCCCACGCTGCTGGTGTACGTGGTCGCCGGCCGCTACTTCGTGCGCGGCCTGACGGCGGGCGCGGTGAAGGGCTGACGACCGGCCATTCCGGACCAACGAACCGGTCGCGCGGGCGTGTCCCGCGCGGCGAGCAGAACCGACGCGGCGCTCGACGCCGCACCAGAGACAGAGGATTCACAGCATGGCAAGCCTTTCCATCCGTGACGTGTACAAGACCTATCCGAACGGGGTGCCGGTCCTGAAGGGTGTCGACATCGACATCGAGGACGGCCAGTTCCTGATTCTGGTCGGGGGTTCGGGCTGCGGGAAGTCGACGCTGCTCAACATGATCGCCGGCCTCGAAACCGTCACGAAGGGCGAGATCCGCATCGACGGCAAGGTCGTCAACGACCTGTCGCCGAAGGATCGCGACATCGCGATGGTGTTCCAGTCGTACGCGCTCTATCCGTCGATGACGGTGCGCGAGAACATCCTGTTCGGCCTGACCATCCGCAAGGTGCCGAAGACCGAGCAGAAGCAGATCGTCGACCGCGTTTCGGCAATGCTGCAGATCGAGCACCTGCTCGACCGCAAGCCGGGCCAGCTGTCGGGCGGCCAGCGCCAGCGCGTGGCGATGGGCCGGGCGCTCGCGCGCGACCCGTCGCTGTTCCTGTTCGACGAACCGCTGTCGAACCTCGACGCGAAGCTGCGCATCGAGATGCGCGCCGAAATCAAGCTGCTGCATCAGCGCCTGGGCACCACCATCGTCTACGTGACGCACGACCAGATCGAGGCGATGACGCTCGGCGATCGCATCGCGGTGATGAAGGACGGCGTGGTGCAGCAGTTCGGCGCGCCGCAGGATATCTACGATTCGCCGTCGAACCTGTTCGTGGCCGGCTTCATCGGCGCGCCGCCGATGAACTTCATCACGGGCAAGGTGGTCGAGCAGGGCGGCGGCGTGGGCATGGAGATCGACACGGGCGCCACGCGCGGCGTGCTGAACCTGCCGTTCGAGCGCTCGAAGCTGAGCGATCACGTGGGCCGCGAGGTGATCCTCGGCCTGCGCCCCGAGCGCATCACCGATGCGCGCAACGCCCACGACGGCCAGGCCTCGACGCTGCAGCCGATCGACGTGATCGTCGACGTGACGGAGCCGACCGGCCCCGATACGCACGTGTTCGCGCAGGTCAACGGCAAGCGCATCGTGAGCCGCGTGCACCCGGCCGCGAACCCGCAGCCGAAGCAGCAGTTGAAGCTGCTGTTCGACGTGTCGAAGGCGGTGGTGTTCGATCCGGCGACGGAAGCGCGGATCGCTTGAGGGCGAGGTGAGGGCGGCGCGGTTGCGCCGCTCGGCATCGGCCAGGACACACGGGCCACCTTCGGGTGGCCCGCTTCGTTTTCGGCGGGGATCGGGCGGAGTTATCCCGTGAGGAAAACCGCGTGTGTGCGCTTCAGCCCGCCGCGCGCGGCAGCCCGCGCTCGGCCGGATGGCCGGACGTCACCGTCAACGGTTGCAGCAGCACCAGCACCGCGCCGGCACCGCCGTCGTTGCCACGCGCCTCGCAGAACGCGATCACTTCTTCCTTCTGCACCAGCCACGCGCGCACCTTGCCCTTGAGCACCGGCTCCTTGCCGATCGAGCCGAGCCCCTTGCCGTGGATCACGCGCAAGCAGCGCAGGCCCTTCTTGCCGGCCTCGCGGATGAAGGCGGCCAGCGCCTCGCGCGCCTCGTCGCGGCGCATGCCGTGCAGGTCGAGCTGCGACTGCACGATCCACGCGCCGCTGCGCAGCTTGCGCACTACCTCGCGGCTGATGCCGGGGCGGTGGTAGTACAGGCTTTCGTCGGTATCGAGCAGCGTTTCCGGGTCGAACTCGTCGGACAGCGTTGCCGACAGCACCGCTTCCTCGTCGAGGCGCGTTTGCTGCGGCACCGGCTGCGGCGGCGCGCGCCGCGCAGGCGCGCGCGGCGCACTGGCCAGCGGCGTGATCGCGCCGATTTCGTTGCGGAACAGGTTCGCGTTGACCGCGGTTTCGCGCGCCTCGCGCGCGGCCTGCACCTGCTGCTTCTCGCGCCGCTCGGATTCGCCTTTCAGCGCGTCGCGCAGCGAACCGAGGCCGGACAGGCCCTGGCCCTTCGGCGCACCGGGCGCGGGCATGGGAGCGGCCGGCGCGATCGGTTCGGCCGGCTTGAGGGCGGCGCGGCGCTTGGCCGGGTCGCTCGGATGGGGCTGGTTCTTCGCCATGATGGTCTACGGATCGAAGTGGGGCGGGAGTGCCCGGGACGCTGCCCGGCAGGCCGGACGCGCATGCTAAAAGGCCGCTGCGCGGGGCAGCGGCCTTCGGAAAGCGGAAGCGGGCTGCGGCGCATGGCGGCGATATTGTAGCGTCGCCGCCCGGCCGCGTGGCCGGCTTACTTGCCGTCGTGCAGGCTTTCGAGGTAGCGCTGGGCGTCCAGCGCGGCCATGCAGCCCGTGCCGGCGCTGGTGATCGCCTGGCGGTAGATGTGATCCTGCACGTCGCCGGCCGCGAACACGCCCGGGATGTTGGTGGCGGTGGCGTTGCCGGCCAGGCCGCTCTTCGTGACGATGTAGCCGTCCTTCATTTCGAGTTGGCCCTGGAACAGGTCCGTGTTCGGCTTGTGGCCGATCGCGACGAACACGCCCTGCAGCGCGATCGCCTCGGTTTCGCCGGTGCCGGTGTGCTTGACCTTCACGCCCGTCACGCCGGAGGCGTCGCCGGTCACTTCGTCGAGCACGTGGTTCCACTTGATCTCGACCTTGCCTTCCTTTTCCTTCTCCAGCAGGCGATCGATCAGGATCGGCTCGGCGCGGAACTTGTCGCGGCGGTGGATCACGGTGACCTTCTTGGCGATGCCGGTCAGGTAGAGCGCTTCCTCGACGGCCGTATTGCCGCCGCCGATCACGGCGACTTCCTGGTTGCGGTAGAAGAAGCCGTCGCAGGTGGCGCAGGCCGACACACCCTTGCCCATGAACGCTTCTTCCGAGGCCAGGCCGAGGTATTGGGCCGACGCGCCGGTCGAGATGATCAGCGAATCGCAGGTGTATTCGCCCGAATCGCCGATCAGGCGGATCGGTTTCTCTTCGAGCTTGGCCGTGTGGATGTGGTCGAACACGATTTCCGTGTTGAAGCGCTCGGCGTGCTCGAGGAAACGCTGCATCAGTTCGGGGCCTTGCACGCCGTTCGGATCGGCCGGCCAGTTTTCGACGTCGGTCGTGGTCATCAGTTGACCGCCTTGCGCGAGGCCGGTGATCAGGAGCGGCGACAGGTTGGCGCGGGCCGCGTACACCGCGGCGGTATAGCCGGCGGGGCCGGAACCGAGAATCAGGACTTTCGCGTGTTTGGACGTGGACATGTGCAGGATCCGTAAAATGCGGCCGAACGGGCGGATGACGCGGCGAACGGCGAGGACGGCATGCGGGCCGGCTGCGCGATCCGCGCGCCGGGGACGATGCCGTAGATGGGTACCAGACGCGCATTATAAAGGGGCGTTTGCTGCACTGCCGGATCGACGTTTTTATCGGTCCGATAGACGGGCTCGATCAGCCGGTTACCGTCATTTACACTTGGCCGATCGCGCCAGCGTTTACAATATTCGCGATCGACCGACCGGCGCCGCCCGGCACGGCCGCCCTCTCTACACGGATTCATGGCAAAAGCTCCCTTTACGGCTCAGACGCAGGCGCTGCCGCATCGCATGTCGCGGCTGTTCGTCGAGATTCGCTGGATTCTCCAGGTCGCGGTGTTCGCGTTCCTGCTGATGGCGCTGCTGAGCTACAGCCGTCGCGACCCGAGCTGGACCCACGCCGTCCAGATCGACCACATCTCGAATTGGGCCGGGCGCGTCGGCGCCTGGACGGCCGATATCCTGCTGCTGCTGTTCGGCATTTCCGCCTATTGGCTGGTGGCGCTGCTGGCGCGCCGCGTCGCCGCCAACTACCGCCGCATCACGCGTCACGAGGTGCTCGACGAGGAACCGGCGCGGCCGGTCGGCTGGCTGGCCGAGGGTTTCGCGTTCGTGCTGGTGCTGCTCGCGAGCGACGGCATCGAGGCGCTGCGCATGTGGTCGCTGAAGGTGCCGCTGCCGCGTGCGCCGGGCGGCGTGATCGGCGAAACCGTCGCGCGCGGCGTGTCGCACGCGCTCGGCTTCACGGGCGGCACGCTGTTCCTGCTGATCGCGCTGGCGATCGGCCTGTCGCTGTATTTCCGCTTCTCCTGGCTGTCGGTGTGCGAACGCGTCGGCGACGGCATCATCAATGCGTTCACGCTCGCCAAGCTGCGCCGCGAGGCCGGGCGCGACCGCAAGCTCGGCGAGGCGGCCGCGGTGCGCCGCGAGGGCAAGGTCGAGGAGGAGCGGGTTCGCATCGAGGATCACGAGCCGGTCACGATCGTGCCGCCGATCGTCACGCCGGCCAAGTCCGAGCGCGTCGAGCGCGAGCGCCAGGTGCCGCTGTTTACCGATCTGCCCGGCGATTCCACCTTGCCGGCCATCGGCCTGCTCGATCCGGCCCAGCAGAGCCAGGAATCGATTCCGGCCGACACGCTCGAATTCACCTCGCGGCTGATCGAGAAGAAGCTCAAGGATTTCGGCGTCGAGGTGAGCGTGGTGGCTGCCTATCCGGGCCCGGTCGTGACGCGCTACGAAATCGAGCCGGCCACTGGCGTGAAGGGCAGCCAGATTGTGGGCCTGGCCAAGGATCTGGCGCGCTCGCTGTCGCTGGTGTCGGTGCGGGTGGTGGAGACGATCCCCGGCAAGAACTACATGGCGCTCGAATTGCCGAACCCGCGCCGCCAGACCGTGCGCCTGTCCGAGATCCTCGGCTCCGAGGTGTACGCGGCGTCGGCGTCGGCGCTGACCATGGGTCTCGGCAAGGACATCGGCGGCAAGCCCGTGTGCGCCGATCTGGCGAAGATGCCCCACCTGCTGGTGGCCGGCACCACCGGTTCGGGCAAGTCGGTCGGCATCAACGCGATGATCCTGTCGCTGCTCTACAAATCCACGGCCGAACAGGTGCGGATGATCCTGATCGATCCGAAGATGCTCGAAATGAGCGTCTACGAAGGCATTCCGCATCTGCTTTGCCCGGTCGTCACCGACATGCGGCAGGCCGGCAACGCGCTGAACTGGACCGTCGCCGAAATGGAGCGGCGCTACAAGCTGATGAGCAAGCTCGGCGTGCGCAACCTGGGCGGCTACAACAACAAGATCGACGAGGCGACCAAGCGCGAGGAGAAGATCCCGAATCCGTTCAGCCTGACGCCCGAGGCGCCGGAGCCGCTCGGCCGCCTGCCGAACATCGTGGTGGTGATCGACGAGCTGGCCGACCTGATGATGGTGGTCGGCAAGAAGGTCGAGGAACTGATCGCGCGGATCGCGCAGAAGGCGCGCGCGGCCGGCATCCACCTGATCCTCGCCACCCAGCGGCCGTCGGTCGACGTGATCACCGGCCTGATCAAGGCCAACGTGCCGACGCGGATGGCCTTCCAGGTGTCCTCGAAGATCGACTCGCGCACGATTCTCGACCAGATGGGCGCCGAATCGCTGCTCGGCATGGGCGACATGCTCTATCTGCCGCCCGGCTCCGGGCTGCCGGTGCGCGTGCACGGCGCGTTCGTGTCCGACGACGAGGTGCATCGCGTGGTCGAGAAGCTCAAGGAACACGGCGAGCCGAACTACATCGAAGGCCTGCTCGAAGGCGGCGTCGCCGAGGGCGAGGAAGGTGCCGCGGGAACCGGCGAGGGTGGCGACGAGTCCGACCCCCTGTACGATCAGGCGGTCGAGATCGTCGTCAAGAACCGCCGCGCCTCGATCTCGCTGGTGCAGCGCCATCTGCGCATCGGCTACAACCGCGCCGCGCGATTGCTCGAACAGATGGAGCAATCGGGGCTGGTGTCGGCGATGTCGTCCAGCGGCAACCGCGAAATTCTGGTACCGGCCCGCGACGCGGAATGACGCCGCGTCGGCGCCGGTCCGCCAATCAGGGAGAAAACCACCCCATGCAAGCATTTCCGTTCGTGAAGTCTTCCTCCATTCGCCGCTTCGCCGCGGCGCTTGCCGGCACCGCGCTGATGGCGGTGGCCTCGCATGCGTTCGCGGGCGGCACCGACGAACTGAAGTCGTTCGTCACGCAGGTCAAATCGGCCAAGGGCAACTTCACGCAGCAGATCGTCAAGGCGCCGTCGAAGGCGGCCAGCGGCGCGATCGCCACCTCCAAGCCGAACGACAATTCGAGCGGCAGCTTCGTGTTCGCGCGCCCCGGCAAGTTCGTCTGGGCCTACGAAAAGCCGTATCAGCAATTGCTGCAGGCCGACGGCGACACGCTGTTCGTCTACGACAAGGATCTGAACCAGGTTACCGAGCGCAAGCTGGCCGGCGCACTCGGCGCGAGCCCGGCGGCGATCCTGTTCGGCAGCAACGATGTCGACAAGAACTACACGCTGCGCGATGGCGGCGTGAAGGGCGGCATCGATTGGGTCGAGATGCTGCCGAAGGCGCAGGACACGCAGTTCCAGCGCATCGGCATCGGCTTCAAGGGCGGCACGCTCGCCGCGATGGAGCTTCACGACGTGTTCGGCAACGTCACGCTGCTGACCTTCACGAATATCCAGACCAACCCGTCGCTGCCGGCCGACCAGTTCCGCTTCACGGTGCCGAAGGGCGCCGACGTGATCAAGGGCTGAACGCCCTCCGGCGTGCGCACGGGCCTGCCAGCGATGGCAGGCCCGTTGCGTTTCGGGCGCACCATCTGCCACCGTGCCGCCGCCTGCGCCTGTCGGGGCAAGCCGATTGCCTGTCCGATCGGCCGAGGGTGCGCCGGCCGACCGGCTGTCATAATGATCGGCCGCGCGGCGATGTGCGTCGCGCCGGCCATTCCAGGAGTCGAGGTCCATGTCCGACCTGTTTGAAACCGAACCGCGCCGCCCGCTCGCGGAGGCGCTGCGCCCGAAGACGCTCGACGAGGTCATCGGCCAGACGCATCTGCTCGGCGAGGGCAAACCGCTGCGGCTCGCGTTCGAATCGGGCCGGCCGCACTCGATGATCCTCTGGGGGCCGCCCGGCGTCGGCAAGACCACGCTCGCGCGCCTCACCGCTCACGCGTTCGATTGCGAGTTCATCGCGCTGTCGGCGGTGCTCGGCGGTGTGAAGGACATCCGCGAATCAATGGAGCAGGCCCGGGACACGCTGAACCGCAACGGTCGCCACACGATCCTGTTCGTCGACGAAATCCACCGCTTCAACAAGGGCCAGCAGGATGCGCTGCTGCCGTTCGTCGAATCGGGCCTCGTCACGTTCATCGGCGCCACCACCGAAAACCCGAGCTTCGAGGTCAATTCGGCGCTGCTGTCGCGGGCGCAGGTCTATGTGCTGAAGTCGCTCGACGACGCCGAGATGCGCCAGTTGCTCGCGCGCGCCCAGCAGATCGCGCTCGACGGCCTGAGCTTCGACGAGAAGGCGGTCGATACGCTGGTCGGCTATGCCGACGGCGACGCGCGGCGCTTCCTGAACCTGCTCGAACAGGCGCAAACGGCTGCGCTGTCGGCGCGCACCAACCGGATCGACGCCGATTTTGTGTCGAACGCGATGACGCTGAACGCGCGCCGCTTCGACAAGGGCGGCGACAACTTCTACGACCAGATTTCGGCGCTGCACAAATCGGTGCGCGGCTCGAACCCCGACGGCGCGCTGTACTGGTTCTGCCGCATGATCGACGGCGGCGCCGATCCGAAATACCTGGCGCGGCGCATCGTGCGGATGGCGTGGGAAGACATCGGCCTGGCCGATCCGCGCGCCATGCAGATGGCCAACGACGCGGCCGCAACCTTCGAGCGGCTCGGCTCGCCCGAGGGCGAGCTGGCGCTGGGGCAGGCCGTCATCTATCTGGCCTGCGCGGCCAAGAGCAATGCCGGCTACAACGCGTTCAACGCGGCGATGGCCTTCGTGAAGCAGGACAAGTCGCGCGAGGTGCCGGTGCATCTGCGCAACGCGCCCACCAAGCTGATGAAGGAACTCGGCTACGGCCACGCGTATCGCTACGCGCACGACGAGCCGAACGCCTACGCCGCCGGCGAAACCTACCTGCCCGACGACATGCGCGAGCCGCGCTGGTATCAGCCGGTGCCGCGCGGGCTGGAAAGCAAGATCGCCGACAAGCTTGCCTGGCTGCGCGAACTCGACCGCGAAGCGGGCAAGCCGGAATAAGCCGCCATCGCGCCGCACTTGCACGCCGGGCCGCCGAGCGTGCCCGGCGGTGCGTTAGAATTCGCGTCTCACACAACGAAACTCCAGTCCTCCCATGCTCGACATCCAGTTGCTGCGCAAAGACCTCGACGGCGTCGCCAAGCGCCTCGCCGATCGCGGCTACACCCTCGACGTCGCCCGGTTCTCCTCGCTCGAGGCGGATCGCCGCGCGCTCCAGACTCGTACCGAAGAACTCCAGGCGCGCCGCAACAGCCTGTCGAAGCAGATCGGCGCGATGAAGGGCCGGGGCGAGGACACGTCGGCCGTGATGGCCGAGGTGGGCGGGATCGGCGACGAGATGAAGGCCTCGGCCGTGAAGCTCGACGAGATCCAGGCCGCCGTGCAGGCGTTGATGCTCGAAATGCCGAACGTCGCGCACGACAGCGTGCCGGTCGGCCGCGACGAGGCGGACAACGTCGAAGTGCGCCGCTGGGGCACGCCGCGCAGCTTCGATTTCGAGGTGCGCGATCACGTCGATGTCGGCACGCCGCTCGGCCTCGATTTCGAAACCGGCGCGAAGCTGTCGGGCGCGCGCTTCACGATGCTGCGCGGCCCGATCGCGCGCCTGCACCGTGCGCTCGCGCAGTTCATGATCGACACGCACACGCAGCAGCACGGCTACACGGAAACCTACACGCCGTACATCGTCAATCCGGAAATCCTGTTCGGCACCGGCCAGTTGCCGAAGTTTGCCGACGACATGTTCCGTGTCGAGAAGGGTGGCGACGACAACACCATCACGCAGTACCTGATCTCCACCTCGGAAATCACGCTGACCAACAGCGTGCGCGATTCGATCATCGATCCGGCCACGCTGCCGATCAAGCTGACCGCGCATTCGCCGTGCTTCCGCTCGGAGGCCGGTTCCTACGGCCGCGATACGCGCGGCATGATCCGCCAGCACCAGTTCGACAAGGTCGAGATGGTGCAGGTCACGGCGCCGGACGCGTCGTATGCCGCGCTCGACGCGATGGTCGGTCACGCCGAGGCGATCCTGCAGAAGCTCGAACTGCCGTACCGCGTCATCACGCTGTGCACGGGCGACATGGGCTTTTCGGCCTCGAAAACATTCGACCTCGAAGTCTGGCTGCCGGCGCAGAACACCTACCGCGAAATCTCGAGCTGCTCGAACACCGAGTCGTTCCAGGCGCGCCGCATGCAGGCACGCACGCGCAACGCGCAGGGCAAGCCGGAGCTGGTCCATACGCTGAACGGTTCGGGCCTGGCCGTCGGCCGTACGCTGGTGGCGGTGCTGGAGAACTATCAGAACGCCGATGGTTCGGTCACGATTCCGGCGGTACTGCGCCCGTACTTCGGCGGTCAGGAGACGATCGCGGCCGCGTGATCCCGTATCCGAAAATTTTTTGCGCAAAGGGCTTGGAAAAGCCAAACAAGTTGTTCTATAATCTTTGCTTCGCCGGGACGAAGACCTACAGAACGGCGGGGCAGTAAAGCAGTAGAAGGAAAGGTGGCAGAGAGGTCGAATGCGCCGGACTCGAAATCCGGTGTACGGTTATTCCGTACCGTGGGTTCGAATCCCACCCTTTCCGCCAAAATTTGAACCCCTCGGTTCCGCAAGGAATCGAGGGGTTTTTGCTTTCCGGGTGATGGTTGCGCGCGCATCGGAAAATCGCTTGGATCATTACCGCGATGAATAGGGCGTGAGTGAAGGCATGGGCGATGCGTCGTCGCCGATTCGGACGGAACGCGAATTCGAAAATCGATAGGTAACTGAAATATCGATATTGTTGCGATGCCGCATTTTCTCTGCCTCTGCCGCGCCGGGTGCCCGTCTGGCGGCCATTGCCCTCGCAGGGAAGTGTCTGAACGGAAAGCAAATTCGGTGGGCTGTCATGAGCGGTAATACGATGTGCGCCGCACCATGCGCTTTCTGTTTCGCTGTATGGCTTTCGATATCTCTCGATTTGCCCGATCGTTTGAAAATAACGATTTGACTCATACCCTGCTTTCGGTTGAAGCTAATAACTTGCTGTCCGAAGGATGTCCCCCGCATGAGTTCGACTTTGACCGTCCGCCGCATCGCCGCCGATCAGGGCAGTGTGTACCGTGAACTGCGCGCTGCATCGCTGCGCGAGCCGTATGCACCCGGCGAAGCACCCGAGGCGGAATTGGCCGTCGACGCGGCTGCGGCCGACGCGATCGCCGCGCAGCGCGCCGGTTCCGATCAGTCCACCACGTTCCTGCTGTATACCGAAGGCCATCCCGCCGGCATGATCGGCGCGTATTTCGACGGCTCCGCCGAGCGCCGCGCGTTCGTCAGCGAGCTGTGGGTCGCGCATGCCGTGCGTCACCTGCGCGGCGGCGTGCTGCTCGTCAACACGGCGCGCGACTGGCTGGCCGGGCAGGGCGCCACCGAGATCTACGCCTGGATCGCCGAGCAGAACCGCAACGCCATCCGGTTCTACGAGCACATGGGCTTCACCAATCTCGGCGAGCATGCACCGATCGCCCGCGTGCCCGGTGCGATGAAATCGCTGTTCGTCTCGCGTTTCGATGCCTGAGACGTTGCCGCTGCCTTCCTTTCCTGCGCCTGCTGCCGCCTGATTTCTCCTGATCCGCCTTGCCGTCCCGCCGTTGTGCGTGGCATCTCCCGCGGCATCCCGAAAATGATGGCTGCTCGCCCGGACGCCTGTAAAATACGCAAAAATTTTTTGCAGGACGTTCATGTCGCTTAAAAAATCGCCATTCTTCGAGCTTCGCAGCGGCTCGGTCGATTCCTTGCTGTTTGTTGTGAAGACGGCCGACCTGGACGCGTTGCGAACCGAGCTGGTCAAGCGTTTCGAGGCGACGCCGGAATTCTTCGCCGACGACGTGGTGGCGATCGATGTACGGCGTCTGGCCGAGGGCGAGCAGATCAAGCTCGACGCGATTCGTCAGATGCTCAACGACGTGCGGATGCGCCCGATCGGCGTGGTGGCCGATGCGGCCCAGCGCGACTGGGCGAGCGCGAGCAGCTTGCCGCTGCTCGAGGCGCGCGACCGTCGTGCGGCGCCGGCCGCGAAAGCGGCGTCGGACGAATCGGCCACGGCCGATGTGCCGGCTGCCGAGTCGCAGGTGACTGCGGCCCCGGCCGCCGCTGCGCAGGACGCGGCACCGGCCGCGAGCGGCGTCACGGCGATCCAGACGCTCGTGATCGACCGGCCGTTGCGTTCGGGCCAGCAGATCTACGCGAAGGGCGACCTGGTCGTGCTCGCGCCGGTCAGCAATGGCGCCGAGGTGATCGCGGAAGGCAATATCCATGTGTACGCGCCGTTGCGCGGCCGGGCGCTGGCCGGCGTGCTCGGCAATCACGATGCGCGGATCTTCTGTACGTGCCTCGAGCCGGAACTCATTTCGATTGCGGGTATCTATCGAACCACCGAGAACCCGCTGCCGGCCGACGTGCGCGGCAAGCCGGTGCAGATCCGGCTCGAAGACGAAAAACTGATGATCGAACCGCTGCGGCTGACCTGAGCGCAAGTGCGCGACGCAGCGGCGGATCGATCGACCTCATTGACGAACACAGGGTAGGGTAATGGCAAAAATCATCGTGGTGACTTCGGGCAAGGGCGGTGTCGGCAAGACGACGACGAGCGCGAGCTTTGCCTCCGGGCTGGCGCTGCGCGGCCACAAGACGGCCGTGATCGACTTCGACGTCGGCCTGCGCAACCTCGACCTGATCATGGGCTGCGAGCGCCGCGTGGTGTACGACCTGGTCAACGTGATCCAGGGCGAAGCGAACCTGAATCAGGCGCTGATCAAGGACAAGCAGTGCGAGAACCTGTTCATCCTGCCGGCGTCGCAAACGCGTGACAAGGATGCGCTGACGCGCGATGGCGTCGAGAAGGTCATCAACGACCTGATCGCGATGGATTTCGACTACATCGTCTGCGATTCGCCGGCCGGTATCGAATCGGGCGCACTGCACGCGATGTATTTCGCCGACGAAGCGGTGGTGGTGACGAACCCGGAAGTGTCGTCGGTGCGCGATTCGGACCGCATCCTCGGCATCCTGTCGTCCAAGACCAAGCGCGCGGCCGACGGCGGCGATCCGATCAAGGAACACCTGCTGATCACGCGCTACAACCCGAAGCGCGTCAGCGAAGGCGAAATGCTGTCGCTCGAAGACATCGGCGAAATCCTGCGCATCAAGCTGATCGGCGTGATCCCGGAATCGGAAGCCGTGCTGCACGCGTCCAACCAGGGCTTGCCTGCCGTTCACCTCGACGGCACCGACGTGGCCGAAGCCTACAAGGACGTGGTGTCACGCTTCCTCGGCGAAGAAAAACCGCTGCGTTTCGTCGAGTACATCAAGCCGGGCCTGCTGCAACGCCTTTTCCGCAGCAAGTAACGGAGACGCCTCATGTCGATCCTTTCGTTTCTCCTCGGGGAGAAGAAAAAATCCGCCGCCGTCGCGAAAGAGCGCCTGCAGCTGATCATCGCGCACGAGCGCATCGGCGGCCGGCCGCCGGCGGATTACCTGCCGGCGCTGCAGAAAGAGTTGCTCGAAGTCATTCAGAAGTACGTAAAGATTTCGAACGACGATATCCGCGTCAGCCTCGAACACCAGGACAACCTCGAAGTGCTTGAGGTCAAGATCGAGATTCCGCAGTCCTGATCGATCGCCGCGCATCGCGTTCTGCGGTGCGCGGTTTCCCCCCGCTCCCGGCATCGTTTCCTGCCTCGCCAAGGCTCGCCGCCTCGCGTGCATTGCTCCGATGTTCATGCCGTCTTGCCGTTGATTCTTTCGAATCGCGCGCGCCGTCTTTCATTCCGATTTCCGCACTTACCGGCTGTTGCACTTTGCCCCGCGCCGTAACACGGCGTCTGTCGGCCATTGCCCGGGCTCGCGCATTGAACCGGTAGGCACGCATTGATGCGTATCCGAATCGAACGACAACAAGGAGCTTCATATGATTCGCACTGCTACTCGCTATCTGGTTCCGTTTGCACTGGCCGCCACGGCGTTGTGCTCGGCCGTCGCACCGCTCTCGGCGAGTGCCGAGGAAGTCGTGATCGTCGCGCCGAGCGCACCGCCGCCGGTGCGCTACGAAGTGGTGCCGGCGACGCGCGTCGGCTATGTCTGGGATCACGGCCACTGGCGCTGGGAGCACGGGCGCTATGTGTGGGTTCGCGGCCATTGGGAAGCCGAGCAGGTGGGCCTGCACTGGGTGCCGGGCCACTGGGATGCGCGCGGCCCGAGCTGGGTCTGGGTGCGCGGCCATTGGGCCTGAGGCGCGCGATCATGAAACGAACCCTGTTCGTCGTCGCGCTCGCCGCGATCGTGCTGGCCGGCTGCGTGGTCGT
>NZ_BAAILN010000044.1:503559-514964 GCF_054589155.1 Burkholderia sp. 3C | reverse complement strand
CGGGGCGGCACGGCAAGTCCCGCCCCGCCCGCCACCGGCGATCACATCAGCCTGGTGTCGCGTGTCTCGCGCATCAGCAGCACACCAATCAGGCTGATCACCGCGGCCGTCGACACGTAGCCGCCGACCCACGACAGCCCGCCCTGCGCGGCCAGCACCTGCGCGATGTACGGCGCGATCGACGCGCCGAGGATGCCGCCGAGGTTGTAGGCCACGCCGGCCCCGGTGTAACGCACGTTGGTCGGGAACAGCTCCGGCAGCAGCGCGCCCATCGGCGCGAACGTCACGCCCATCAGAAACAGCTCGATGATGAGGAACAGCGCGATCAGCGGCATCGAGCCGCTGCCGAGCAGCGGTTCCATCGTGAAGCCCGACAGCAGCGCGGCGATCCCGCCCGCGATCAGCACCGGCTTGCGGCCGAAGCGGTCCGAGGCCCAGGCCGACAGCGGCGTGGCGATCGCCATGAACACCACCGCGATGCAGAGCAGGCCGAGGAAGCTCGGGCGCGCGATGTGCAGCGCGCTGACGCCATACGACAGCGAGAACACCGTCGAGATATAGAACAGCGTGTAGCAGACAACCATCGCCAGCGCGCCGAGCAGCGTCGGCGCCCAGTGCTGCGACAGCAGCGAGGCGACCGGCATGCGCACGCGCTCGTTGCGATCGATCGCGGCCTGGAACGCCGGTGTTTCCGTGATCTTCAGGCGGACATACAAACCGACGGCCACCAGCGCCGCGCTGACCAGGAACGGCACGCGCCAGCCCCAGCTGCGGAACTGCTCGTCCGACAGACCGATGGCGAGCGCGAAAAACAGGCCGTTGGACATCAGGAAGCCGATCGACGGGCCGAGCTGCGGGAACATGCCGAACCAGCCGCGCTTGCCTGCCGGCGCGTGCTCGGTGGCCAGCAGCGCCGCGCCGCCCCATTCGCCGCCGAGGCCGATGCCCTGGCCGAAGCGCAGCACGCAGAGCAGCACCGGGGCAAGCGCGCCGATCGTGTCGTAGCCGGGCACGAAGCCGATCGCGGTGGTCGATACGCCCATCACCAGCAGCGAGGCGACCAGGGTCGATTTGCGGCCGAAGCGGTCGCCGAAGTGGCCGAACAGGAACGAGCCGATCGGCCGCGCGATGAACGCGATGCCGAACGTGACGAACGCCGACAGCGCCTGCGCCGTGGCCGAGCCGTGCGGGAAGAACACCGGCCCGATCACGAGCGCGGCGGCCGTGGCGTAGACGTAGAAATCGTAGAACTCGATGGCGGTGCCGATGAAGCTCGCGAACACGATGCGCCGGTGGCTGACCGGCTGCGAGCCGTGCGACGCGGTGCCGGCGGCGGGAGAGGTAGAGGACATGATGGTTCCGTGGTGCGGGTTCGAACCGCGTGCGAGGCGGCTCGGGTGATCGGGTCTCAATTCGTTTCATCCCGCGGCGCTGCGCAAGGCGGCGGCGCGGGTGCCGGCTTCGAGGGCCGGCGATGCATCCGGGGCGGGCTGCGCGCGTCGCGCAAGCGGCCTTGTCGGGCTCGCGCGACGGGCCGGCCGGGTAGGCGGAACGTGGCGAGCCGTCCTGAACGACGGATCGGGTAGCGGCGAATTATAGCAAGCGGGACGGTGCGCTTTTGTCGCAGTGCGCGGTGGGGTCAATCGATCGTCTGCGCCTGCTGCGTGGCCCGCGTGCGCAACTGGAACTGACCGTTGTCGTTGAACAGCCAGCTTTCCATCATCTCGATCTGGCCGCGCCCGTCGAGCAGGCCCGTGGGCGGGCGGGGCAGCGGCGCGGCACGGCGCAGCGATTGCAGGGCAATCGCCTCGGCGCCGTCGTCGCCGTTGCTGCGATAGACCGACGCGCGCACCAGCCGCCCGTCGCGATCGACGGTGAAGGCCACCACCACGAGCGAGCGCAGCATCGCCTGCGGCGTGCCGTGCAACACGCGCGAGGCGTTCGCGTCGAGGATCTGCCGGGCCACATCGTCGCGATAGCTGGTCTGGGTGTTGGCGCTGGCGCCCGGCGTGGGCGACAGGATCAGCGCGCGCTGCGGCAGCGTGACGGTGCAGCCGGCGACCACGAGGGCGCCGGCCAGCAAGACGGCCAGGCGCGCGATGCGATGCGCCGGCCTTGGCCTGATCGGCGAGGCGGGATCGAAGCGAAGGGGGGCAGAGCGTGTGGGCATGGAAACGACCGTGCGCGAGCGTTCGGACGTTTCCAGCATAGACGCTGGCGGCGCGTATGAAAGCGGAACTCGCATCGGGCCGATGCGCCGCGCGGCTGGCGGCGATTCGTGGGGCTTACGGCTGTACGTCCGGCAGTGCGTCCGGGTCTTTCTTGAACGTGCCGAGTTGCGCCCAGATGCGGCCGCCGTCGCCGGTCACATAAGTCAGATAACGATGCTTCGAGGTGGAGCTCGTCGCGGCGGCGCAGGCCAGCGATAGGGCTTCGGTGCGTGCCGAAACGGGATCCATCGCGGAGATTTCGAGGTTGTATTCCCCGGGGGGCAAGCGATACATCACCTGGCTGCTGTCGTCGATCACATAGCGTACGTAGCCGCGCGCATGCATTTCGGCATGCAGCTTCCTGTACTCCTTGGAGTCGAGAGGATATTCCTTGGTCCGCTTGTCATCCTTGAACAGCATGACGCGGGCGGTGACGTAGTACTCCGGCATTTCGTGCCTCCCAATGGCAGAAATATGATTTCGGGTTCGGGGAATTGCGTGACGGTACGCCGGAAGGCGGGCCAAAGAGCCCACCCGGCGAACGACGACAAATCATGGATATCGCGTGCGCGTTGCCATGCCGCCGCAACGAGTGGAATTGCAAGGAACATGTGCTCACGAACGCGCTGAAATGGGTGCCACTTGGTTTATAGCACGCGGCAATAACAGTCGTGATGAAATGCAAAAATGCCGCCGCGACGATATGAAGCCGTGTTCGTGCCGAGGAGGCAGGATCGGATCGTCATTCGCGGGGAAGTGTTGCTTCGGTCGAAGCGGAGGAAGGGAAGGACTGGCGGAAGCGGTGAGATTCGAACTCACGGACGGTTGCCCGTCGCCGGTTTTCAAGACCGGTGCCTTAAACCACTCGGCCACGCTTCCACGGCCGGCATTGTAACCGAAATGCCGGCGCTGTTTTCGGCTTTGCGAGCGATGCCGTGAAGCGCATCAACCCGCGTTGCCGTCCTTGTCGTCCTCGTCGTCGTCACGCAGGAACAGCTCCTGCAGATCGTTGAGAAAACGCTGCCCGAGCGGCGTCGGCGCGATGCGTTCGTAGTCGCGCACGATCAGCCCGCGCCGTTCGGCCTCGGCCAGCGCCGGCTCGATGGTGCGCAGCGGCAGCCCCGTGCGTTCGGCGTAGCTGGCCACCGGAAAGCCCTCGGCGAGCCGCAGCGTGTTCAGCATGAATTCGAACGGCAGGTCGCGCGGCCCGACCTCGCGCTCCTCCTGAACCGGCGTGCCGGCCATCGCCTGCTCCATGTAGGTGGCGGGATGCTTGTAGCGCGCCTGACGCAATATGCGGTTCGGGAACGACAGCTTGGTGTGCGCGCCCGCGCCCACCCCGAGGTAATCGCCGAAGCGCCAGTAGTTGAGGTTGTGCTTGCACTGCCGGTTCGGCTGCGCATACGCGGACACCTCGTAGCGGCCGTAGCCCGCCTGCATCGTGCGCTCGTGGATCCATTCCTGCATGTCGGCCGACGCGTCGTCGTCGGGCACGGTCGGCGGGAACCTGGCGAACAGCGTGTTCGGTTCGAGCGTCAGGTGGTACAGCGACAGATGCGGCGGCGCATACGACAGCGCCGTCTCGATGTCGGCGCGGCATTCGTCGAGCGTCTGCTTCGGCAGCGCGAACATCAGGTCGAGATTGAAGTTGTCGAACGTATTCGCGGCGATCTCGACGGCGGCGCGCGCCTGCGCCGTATCGTGGATGCGCCCGAGCGCCTTCAGGTGCGCTTCGTTGAAGCTCTGGATGCCGATCGACAGCCGGTTCACGCCGCTCGCCCGGAACTGCGCGAACTTGGCGGCCTCGAAGGTGCCCGGGTTCGCTTCGAGCGTGATTTCGGCGTCGGCGTCGAGCGGCAGCAGAGCACGCACGTCGGACAGCAGGCGGTCGAGGCCGGCCGCCGACAGCAGGCTCGGCGTGCCGCCACCGATGAAGATCGTGTGCACCTGGCGGCCCCACACGAACGGCAGCGCCTGTTCGAGATCGGCGCGCACCGCATCGAGGTATTGCTGCTCGGGAAAGCGCTCGCCCTTCCACTCGTGCGAATTGAAATCGCAGTACGGGCACTTGCGCACGCACCACGGGAAATGCACGTAGAGCGCGAGCGGCGGCAGGGCGGTGAGGCGCACCTTGCCCGGCGACGCGAAGGTCGCGACGATGCGCTGCCCGGTTTCGGCGGCCTGGCTCACGCGTCTTCTCCGAGTCGCGCGAGCAAGGCGCGCAGCGCGAGCGCGCGATGGCTGACGGTGTTCTTGACGGCCGGCGCGAGCTCGGCCACGGTGGCGTTCAGCGCCGGCAGCAGGAAATGCGGATCGTAGCCGAAGCCGTGCTCGCCGCGCGGCGCATCGACCACCTCGCCATGCCAGCGGCCCTCGGCGAACAGCGGCTCGGGATCGTCGGGATGACGAACCAGCGCCAGCACGCAGCAGTAATAGGCGCGGCGGTCGTCGACGCCACGCAATTGCTCAACCAGATGCGCGTTGTTGGCCGCGTCGCTCTTCTCGAGGCCGGCGCGTTGCGCATAGCGCGCGGAATGCACGCCCGGCGCGCCGTGCAGCGCGCGCACGCAGAGGCCTGAATCGTCGGCGATCGCCGGCAGGCCGGTGGCGCGCGACGCGTGGCGCGCCTTGGTCAGCGCGTTCTCGATGAAGGTCAGGTACGGTTCCTCGGCTTCGCTCACGTCGAGCTGGCCTTGCGGAACGATCTCGATGCCGACCGTCTCGAACAGCGCCGCGAATTCGCGCAGCTTGCCCGCGTTGTTCGACGCGAGCACGATCCGCGACAAGCCGGCGGGCGAGGGAGCGTTGGCGAGCGTCATGTCAGGCGTCCCGCGCGGCGTGTTGCAGCGCGATCAGTTCGCCGATGCCCTTCTGCGCGAGATCGAGCAGCGCGTTCATTTCGTCGCGCGTGAACGGCACGCCTTCGGCCGTGCCTTGCACTTCCACCAGGCCGCCCGCGCCGGTCATCACCACGTTCATGTCGGTGTCGCACTTCGAATCCTCGGCGTAGTCGAGGTCGAGCACCGGCGTGCCCCGATACACGCCCACCGAGATCGCCGCGACCGAATCGTTGATCGGCGACTTGTCCAGCTTGCCCGCGGCGATCAGCCCGGCCACGGCATCCTGCACCGCCACGAACGCGCCGGTGATGCTGGCCGTGCGCGTGCCGCCGTCGGCCTGGATCACGTCGCAATCGATATGGATGGTGCGCGGGCCGAGTTGTTCGAGATCGACCACGGCGCGCAGCGCGCGGCCGATCAGGCGCTGGATTTCCTGGGTGCGGCCGGTCTGCTTGCCGCGCGCGGCCTCGCGGTCGTTACGCGTGTTGGTGGCGCGCGGCAGCATGCCGTATTCGGCCGTCATCCAGCCCTGGCCGCGATCGCGCAGGAACTCGGGCACGCGCTCGACCACGCTGGCCGTGCAGATCACCTTCGTATCGCCGAATTCGACGAGCACCGAGCCTTCGGCATGCTTCGTGTAATGGCGGGTCAGACGCACATCGCGCAGCTGGTTCGCCAGGCGGCCGCTCGGGCGGGAAGAGGAATTCGTCATGAGGAAGTGAGGCGTCCGGAGGGAAACCGCGATTTTACCGCGCATGCCGTCGCCGCACCGGGCCGCGATGCGGCGCAGGCGAACCGCCCGCACGGGCGAGGACGCCGCCAAAAATGGGATAATGCCGGTTTCGCGCCCCGTGCCTCGTGCGCACCGGGCGCCTCTGGATTCTCGGGCCGTATCGGCCCCCTCACCGGCGAGACCAACCATGATCTACAGCATGACGGGCTATGCGAGCGCGACCCGCGAACTCGTGGCCAACTCGGGCAACGGCGCCACCAGCGTGTCGGTCGAATTGCGTACGGTGAATTCGCGTTTCCTCGACCTGAATTTCCGCATGCCCGACGACGTGCGCGCGTGCGAGCCGGCCCTGCGCGAGATGCTGATGAACAAGCTCTCGCGCGGCAAGGTGGACGTGCGCATCAACCTGCAACGCAGCGAGCAGATGAGCCAGGCCGGCGCGCTGAACCGCGAGGCGCTCGACCAGCTCGCCGAACTCGAGCGCGCCGTGCTCGTGTCGTTCCCCAATTCGGAACGGCTGCGTACCGGCGAAGTGCTGCGCTGGCCCGGCGTGCTTGCGGAGAGCGGCGTGTCGGCGGAAACGCTGCGCGAAGCCGTGCTGGCCTGCGGCAAGGAAGCGATCGGCGACCTGGTGGTGGTGCGTCAGCGCGAAGGCGCACAACTGGCCGCGATGCTGCTTGGCAACGTCACCGAAATGGAAGCGATCGTCGCGCGCATCACGCCGCTCGTGCCGGAACTGATCTCCAAGCATCAGCAGAAGATCGTCGAGCGCCTTCAGGAAGCGCTCGGCCTGGCCGCCTCGGAAAGCGGCCAGACGGTCGTGACGCGCGAGGAAGCCGCCGAACGCATTCGCCAGGAAGTGACGATGTACGGCATTCGCATCGACATCGCCGAAGAACTGTCGCGGCTCACCGCGCACCTGAACGAAACGCGTCACGTGATCGAGAAGGGCGGCCGCGTCGGCAAGCGTCTCGACTTCATGATGCAGGAACTGAATCGCGAAGCGAACACGCTCGGGTCGAAGGCCGCGGCGAAGGAGCTCGCCGATGCGTCGATGGCGCTGAAGCTGCTGATCGAACAACTGCGCGAGCAAGTGCAAAACCTGGAGTAACGCAAGATGACCGAATCGAACCGAGACGCGCACCGAGAAGCGCACGCGCTGCATGCCGGCGCGTATCCCGGCAACCTGTTCATGGTGGTGGCGCCGTCGGGCGCGGGCAAGTCGACGCTCGTGAACGCGCTGCTGGCCAAGGACAGCGAAATCTGCCTGTCGATCTCGTACACGACGCGCAAGCCGCGTCCGGGCGAGCAGGACGGCGAGCACTACCACTTCACCACCGTCGAGGATTTCCGCGCGCGTCACGCGCACCACGAATTCCTCGAAAGCGCCGAGGTGCACGGCAACTACTACGGCACCTCGCGCGTGTGGATCGAGGAACAGATGCAACGCGGCCGCGACGTGCTGCTCGAGATCGACTGGCAGGGCGCGCAGCAGGTCAAGAAGCAGTTCCGCAATGCGGTCGGCATCTTCATTCTGCCGCCGTCGCTCGCGGCGCTCGAAGAGCGTCTCAAGAAGCGCGGCCAGGACGAGCCGAACGTGATTACGCGCCGTCTGCTCGCGGCGGGCAGCGAGATCGCGCACGCCTCGGAAGCCGAGTACGTGGTGATCAACGAGCATTTCGAGACGGCGCTTTCGGAGCTGCAGCGGATCGTGGCCGCCACGCGCCTGCGCGTCGCTTCGCAGTACGCACGTCACACCGAACTTTTCATCGAACTCGGCATCCATCTCCCGCACGCCGAGTGACGGCGGCGGAAGAGGGACATAAGGTAGAATAGCCACCATATTCAGAAGGAATACCACCATGGCTCGCATTACCGTCGAAGACTGCCTGAAGCAAATCCCCAATCGCTTCGAACTGGCGCTCGCCGCCACCTATCGCGCGCGTCAGCTCGCGCAAGGCCACACGCCGAAGATCGAAAGCCGTGACAAGCCTACCGTCGTCGCGCTGCGCGAGATCGCGGCCGGGCAGGTCGGCATCGAGATGCTGAAGAAAGTGCCGGTTTAAGGCACACTCGGCCTTTACCGTCATGTAATCCGCACAACCGGCGTGCCAACCTGAGGAGGCGAACATGAGCAACTCAACATCGTCCGCTTCCGCGGAGGCCGGCCATGCTGAAGAAGTCACGGCCACCTCGCCGGCGCGGCAATACATCGACGCGGTCCTCGAACAATCGTTTCGCCATCTGTTCGGGCCGACCAATACACCTGAGCAACCTCGCAAGCACGGCGTCGTTTCGATCGCGAAACTGACCGCCGCGCTCGCCGAGTATCTCGGTCCGGATGAAATCAAAGAGGTCAAGGCGGCGTTTCACTTCAGTGACGAAGCCCACCTCGGTCAATATCGCCAGAGCGGCGAACCCTACATCACCCATCCTGTCGCCGTCGCGGAAATCTGCGCCGGCTGGAAGCTCGACGCTCAAGCCATCATGGCCGCGCTGCTGCACGACGTGATGGAAGATCAGGGCGTGACCAAGAGCGAGCTGGCCGAGCGGTTCGGGCCGAAGGTCGCCGAGCTGGTGGACGGGCTGTCGAAGCTCGACAAGATGGAGTTCCGCAGCCGCGAGGAAGCGCAGGCGGAAAACTTCCGCAAGATGCTGCTGGCGATGGCGCGCGACGTGCGCGTGATCCTCGTGAAGCTGGCCGATCGGTTGCACAACATGCGCACGCTCGGTGCGGTGCCGACGGAAAAGCGCCGCCGCGTCGCGCGCGAAACGCTCGATATTTATGCGCCGATCGCGCACCGCCTCGGCCTGAACAACACCTATCGCGAGCTGCAGGACATGAGCTTCGCGAATTTCAACCCGCACCGCTACGCCACGCTCGAGAAGGCCGTGAAGGCCGCGCGCGGCAATCGTCGTGAAGTGATCGGCAAGATCCTCGAATCGGCGCAGCGCACGGTGGGCGAGGCGAAGCTCGAAGCGGAGATCATGGGTCGTGAAAAGACGATCTACAGCATCTACCGCAAGATGCGCGACAAGCAGTTGTCGTTCTCGCAGGTGCTCGATGTGTACGGGTTTCGCGTGGTGGTCGAGCATGCGCTCGAGTGCTACACCTGCATCGGCGCGCTGCATGCGCTCTACAAGCCGGTGCCGGGCAAGTTCAAGGATTACATCGCGATCCCGAAGATGAACGGCTACCAGTCGTTGCATACGACGGTGGTCGGCCCGTTCGGCGCGCCGATCGAATTCCAGGTTCGTACCCGCAAGATGCACGAGATCGCCGAAGCCGGCGTGGCCGCGCATTGGCTCTACAAGAATGGCGGCGCGGATCTCAACGACGTGCAGATGCGCGCGCATCAGTGGCTCAAGTCGCTGCTCGACATCCAGAGCGAAGCCGGTGATTCGAGCGAGTTCCTCGAACACGTCAAGATCGACCTGTTCCCCGATGCCGTCTACGTGTTCACACCGAAGTCGAAGATCATGGCGCTGCCGCGCAGCGCCACGGCGCTCGATTTCGCCTACGCGGTGCACAGCGATCTCGGCAACCAGTGCGTGGCCGTCAAGATCAACAACGAGCTGCTGCCGTTGCGTACCGAGCTGAAGAGCGGCGATATCGTCGAGGTGATCACCGCGCCGTATTCGAAGCCGAACCCGGTGTGGCTCGGCTTCGTGCGCACCGGCAAGGCGCGTTCGGCCATTCGTCATTACTTGAAGACGATGCGTCTGACCGAATCGGTGCAACTGGGCGAGCGTCTCGTCGACCAGAGCCTGAAGAGCTACGGGCTGGCGCTGGCCGATATCGAGCCGGAAATCTGGGAAAAGCTCGTGCAGTGGACGGGCAACAAGAGCCGCCAGGAAATCTTCGCGGATATCGGCCTCGGCCGCCGCGTGCCGCAGGTGATGGCCAAGCGCATCGAGGTGCTGATGAGCGGGCGCGATGCCGACGACGACATGTCGCGCGGCGATCGTCCGGCCCACAACGCGCCGCCGGTGGCGATCACGGGCACCGAGGGCATGTCGGTGCAGTTGTCGGCCTGCTGCCGGCCGATTCCGGGCGATGCCATCATGGGCTATATCGGCATCGGCCTCGGCATGGCGATCCACACGACCGATTGCCGGGTGGCGCAGCGCATTCACCGCCGCGATCCGGGCCGCTGGATCGACGTCGCCTGGGCGCCGCAGCCAGGCCGCCTGTTCGATGTCACGGTCAAGGTGCTGGTCAAGAACACCAAGGGCATCTTCGCGCGCGTCGCGGCCGATATCACCTCGGCCGATGCCAACATCGTCCATATCGCGATGGATGAGGATCTCTCGCATGAATCGACGATCCTGCGCTTCGTGATTCAGGTCGGTGATCGCGTGCACCTCGCCAACGTCATGCGCCGCGTGCGCACGAACCCGGACGTCATGCGGATCATGCGCGAGCGTTCGAGCGACGATACGGCCCATGCGCGTCACGACGGCGGCATGCGGATCGATCGGGATCGGCAGGACTATTGAGAGGCGCCATGCGCGGCTGGCGGCGCGCAGGATAGGCGATGCCCCGGCGACGGCAAACGAAAGCGGTACGAAGCTTCGGCATCGTGCCGCTTTTTTCATGGCGGGGCGAAAAGGGGAGATGTGTTGCGTCGCGCGGAGAAGGCAAACAGAAACGGCGCGCGCAAAACAAAAGGGCCTTCCCGGAGGAAGGCCCTTCAAAGGTGGTGCGGCTGGCAGGATTCGAACCCACGACCCCTTGGTTCGTAGCCAAGTACTCTATCCAACTGAGCTACAGCCGCACGCAAAGCGGTTACTGCTGTGTACTGCCGGGATGTCTTGTAAGACAACCCGTTTTAAAAATTGGTGCGGCTGGCAGGATTCGAACCCACGACCCCTTGGTTCGTAGCCAAGTACTCTATCCAACTGAGCTACAGCCGCACGCAGGAGTGAGACTATAGCAAGCTTTTTAGGGAAAGGGAATAGTTCCGTCACAATTTCTTCGCGGGAAGCGTTCGTGTACCCTTGCAGGATCTCATTGGCAGTCGAAAGGTAGCCGGTACAGCATGAACAAGGCGTTTGTGAAGGAGTCGGAAGGCGATGACGACGACGATCTCGGCCAGGCGTTGCCGGAAATTCCGGCCGGCGCGAAAAACTACATCACGCCCGCCGGTCACAAGCGGCTGCGAGACGAGTTGCTGCATCTGATCGACGAGGCGCGGCCCGAGGTGGTCAAGCTCGTGTCGTGGGCCGCCTCGAACGGCGATCGCTCCGAGAATGGCGATTACATCTACGGCAAGCGCCGCTTGCGCGAGATCGACCGGCGCATCCGCTTCCTGACCAAGCGGCTCGATCTGGCCGAGGTGGTCGACGCGAGCCGTCAGGAGAATACCGATCAGGTGTTCTTCGGCGCGACGGTCGATTACGCCACCGAGGACGGCGACGAACACACCATCACGATTGTCGGCGTCGACGAGGTTGATCTCGACCAGGGCCACGTGAGCTGGGTGTCGCCGATTGCCCGCGCGCTGTTGAAGGCGCGCATCGGCGAGACGGTCACGCTGATGACGCCGGTCGGTGCGCAGCCGGTCGACGTGCTCGACGTGCGCTATCCGGCGGCGGCTGCGTGACGTATCCGCCCGGAGG
>NZ_BAAILN010000044.1:480629-503482 GCF_054589155.1 Burkholderia sp. 3C | reverse complement strand
CGAACGTCGCAGTCCGTTTGCCAGACAATCAAAAAAGCGCCCCGCGGGGCGCTTTTGTCATGGTGCAGCGGCTGCGTTGCGTCAGAAGCGATGACGCAGGCCGGCCGTGACGGCGATCTGCTTGTTGGTGGACGATGCGCCGCCCAGGCCGTTCACGTAGGCGCCGATGCCGAGGCCGTCGGTGCTCACGTGTTGATACTCGCCCTGCAGGTAGATGTCGGTGCGTTTCGACAGCGCGTAGTCGGTCTGCAGGTTGAACTGGTTCCAGCCCGGATGGCGGCCGTCGAGGAAGCCCGCCGTGTAGGTCCACGAACCGGCCACCGACAGTGCCGGCGTCAGCGCGTAGCGCGCATTGACTTCGTAGTTGTTGAAGCGAGCGAAGGTGCCGTCGAGCGCGATGCCGGCCGACGTACCCGAGGCGCCGCCGCCGATGCCGAGCGCCTGGTTCACGCGCGTTTGCGTGAACACCACGCCCGCCGTGGCCGGACCGAACGTGTAGGTCAGGCCGCCGCCGAACACGCGCTGGCGTTTGCCGACGAACGTGTTGTCTCCTGCCACCGCGCCGTTCGCATTGCTGACGATGGCCGTGGTCAGGCCGCTGATGTCGTTGTTCAGCTGCATGTAGCCGGCGGCCAGGTTGAAGCCCAGGTAGCTGTACGACACGCCCGCGCTGTACACGCGGTTGTTCGAGAACTGGTTGCTGTTCGAGAAGCCGTACAAGGCGCCGAACTTCAAGCCGTTCCAGTTGGTGCTGGTGTATTTGACCGAGTTGTTGACCCGGAACGAGTTGTTCAGGTTGTCGTTGTCGAACGGGTGGGCGAACTGCGTGCCGCCGTATTGCGTGCCGGTCAGCGACAGCGGCCCGATGAAGTCCACCACGCTGTCGTATTGACGGCCCAGCGTGACCGAACCGAACTGGTCTTGCGCGAGGCCGACGAAAGCCTGGCGGCCGAATTCGCGACCGTTCTGCTTGAGCGTGCCGTTGTTGATGCCGAAACCGTTCTCGAGCACGAAGATCGCCTTCAGGCCGCCGCCGAGATCCTCATTGCCGCGCAGCCCCCACCGGCTGCCGTTGATCGAACCGCTCGTCTCCGACCACGAGCTGTGACCGCCCTGATTGTTCGTGTACGTGATACCGGCGTCGATCAAGCCATACAGCGTCACGCTGCTTTGCGCGTGCGCCGCCGTTGCACAGACACCCGATACCGCCGCTACGATTAGCGTCTTTTTCATTGTTGCGTCTCCGTCTGAGTGGGAAGCTTGGCTTCCCCTTTTTCATCGAGGTAGTGAACCGCACCGAGAGCGGCGGTGTGGCATGAGAGGGTGGCGCCATAAAGCGCCGCAAATCTCCAGACCCGGATGCAGTGTCGAGCGAGCAGCCCATCGGCGTCGATTCCACTTTAAGCAATAATGAATTTAGATTTGTGAAATTGTCGGGCGGTGGCCCGAAACCGTTGTCAGATAAGGCTGTGGCGGGTGAGCGGGATTTTGATCAGGATGTCGAAGCGATTTTCGCGTTGCGCGATGGAGACAAAAACGGGGTGCGCGAAGCGCGATAGTCACCGGATCGGTGATTGTTGAGGCAACGGCAATAGAGGTTTGTGAAGACCACCGATAATGGTGCGCGAAGCAATCGCTATACTGAAGTCTCTGCTTTCCGAAGCAGACTTTTTCGTTGACGGAAAAGATCTCCAAACCTTTGTCGGCGCGACCTTCCAGTCGCGCTTTTTTTTGCCTGTGCGGTTTGTCGAGCCGGGCGGGTGCCCGGCCGAGCGATCTAGCGGCGACGCTTCGTGGGGGCGTCGGCCAACTCGCCGTACGGAATCATGGCCGGTTGCGCCCAATCTTCCATCACGTAATGACGTGCATCGAGCGGTGACGCGAGCAGGTTCTGCCAGTGATCGCCGTGCCAGGTCGTCTCGAACTCGGCGTCGAACGCGGAAGTCGACGGGATTGCGGGCGCAATCGTTTTGTGGCGGCGCAACATGCCGACTCGATGCGCGAAGCGTTTCAGAGCGTCAAACATTTTCGCCTCCTGTCCTACCGTAACCGTTTCCAGCTTCGCAAATCGAAATGCCCGGGGCAACCCGGAAAAATACCGAGTCACCGATATTTTTTACTTGCTCGGTATTTTTTGCTATTTTGATAATTTAATACCGTTGCCCTAGTAATAATGACAGGTCAGACAAGCCTAATTGGCGCATTTTTCTGGCCCTGTGCCGCTTCCATCGGGATCGGCGTCAAATGGAATAAGAAGATGTGAAGAATTTTCTTGACGAGCATTGAGCGTCGCATTTATAAAAGCACCACGAAGTCTGCGGTGCTTACTGCTCATCGTCCACGAGGTTTAGCGGGGCCGGGGCTTTCGGTGACGGCACACTCAAGGGTTGCTCGTTTTATTTAAATTGTTTGGGGAATGAAGAATATGGATACCGGTATCGTGAAATGGTTTAACGATGCTAAGGGCTTTGGCTTTATCACGTCGGACAACGGTGGCGAGGATCTGTTTGCGCACTTCTCGGAAATCCGTATGGATGGCTTCAAGACGCTGAAGGAAAACCAACGCGTTTCGTTCGAAGTCAAGACGGGCCCGAAAGGCAAGCAAGCTGCCAATATTCAGGCTGCTTAATCCGGGTTAACCCGTGATTCCAAGCCCCCGCAATAGCGGGGGCTTTGTTTTTGGCGGGTAGAATCGCTACCGTGCGCGGTTCGCGCGTCATCCACCGGTATCGCTTTCCGCAGATATGTCCGATCTGTCCTCGTCTCTTCCTGTCATCGATTCACCGCTCGTCTTCGTCGACCTCGAAACCACCGGCGGCTCCGCGGCCGACCATCGCATCACCGAGATCGGTGTCGTCGAGGTGGGGCCCGATGGCGTGTCCACCTGGACGTCGCTGATCGATCCGCGCCAGCCGATTCCCGCCTTCATCCAGCAATTGACCGGCATCACCGACGAGATGGTGCGCGGCGCGCCGAGCTTTGCGTCGATCGCGGCCGAGTTGTATGCGCGGCTCGACGGCAAGCTGTTCATCGCACACAACGCAAGCTTCGACCGCGGCTTCCTGCGCGCCGAATTCGAGCGCGCCGGGCTGGCGTTCAATCCCGACATGCTGTGCACGGTGCGGCTGTCGCGTGCGCTGTTCCCGCGCGAGGCGCGGCACGGGCTCGACGCGCTGATCGAGCGCCATGCGCTGGTGCCGAACGCACGGCACCGGGCGCTCGCCGACGCCGATCTCGTCTGGCAATTCTGGCAGCGGCTGCCGGCGCTGGTGCCCGCCGAGCGGCTGGCCGAGCAGATCGATCAGGCCACCCGCCGCTATCGTCTTGCCGGCAACCTGACCGAAGACGACCTGGAGCGCTCGCCGGCCGGCTGCGGCGCGTATGCGCTGTTCGGGGAGCACGATGCGCCGCTGTTCATCGGGCGCAGCGTGCGGGTGCGCAATCGGCTGCGCGCCCTGCTGACCGGCGAGCGGCGTTCGGCCAAGGAACGCAAGCTGGCCGAACAGGTGCGGCGCATCGCCTGGCGCGAAACGCGCGGCGAACTGGGCGCGATGCTGGTCGAAGCGGCGTGGATTGCCGAATTGAAGCCGCCGCTCAACCGTAAGGCGAGCGACACGCGGCGCAGCGCCACCGGCAGCAGCACGCCCTGGCCGTTCGACGGGCCGGTGGCGATCGTGGAGCAGCAGGAGGGCGGTGCGGCGTCGTACCTCGTGGTCGACAACTGGCGTTATCTCGGTTCGGCTGCCAGCGTCGCGCAGGCCATCGAGCTGGCCGTGGCGCTGGCGCCCGGCGAGGGCGGGTTCCATGCCGGGATCTGCCGCATCCTTCAGACGCATCTCGCGCGAGGGCTCGAGACGGTGCCGCTGGCAGTGACGCCGGTAACCATCGAGGCTTCGGCCGAATAACGCTGGCCGAAACACCGATCGATATCGAGACGTATCGGGTCGAAACGGCTTTATGTCGAGCGGCTGATCCGCTCGACACCGCTTACCCCATCGAACTCGCCCCGCCACCCGCGCAGACATGCGAGAGCGCCGTATCGAGTGCCGGTGTCTGCCGCGAGTCGTAACGCGTCAGCGCTTTCCAGTTGGCGATGCTGCCTGCGACGCGCGACTGGCAATCGGGCGCCTCGCGCAGCGGTGCGACGCGGGCCAGCGCGGCGATCATCGATTGCGTCAGCTTGTCGAACTGCGGGCGCGTGGTGGCCGCGAGGTCGGGCGGCGTGCCCTGCGGCGGCTGGCTCACGCGCCAGCTCGCGAACAGCGCGTTCTGCATGATCTTGCTCGCCTCGATCTGATCGGCGAAGAACGCATGCGCGTAGTCGCGATCAATCCCACTCGCCACCGCGCGGCGCTCGACGTCGGCCAGCAACTGCGCTTCGCGCGGCTTGTCCTCGATCGGCTTGTGATTGGCCCACTTCCATTGCGCGACCGGTTCGGCCAGTGCGATCCGTTGCGAGGCGAGCGCGACGAGGTTGGTCAGCGGCGTGTCGTCGCCGTCGGCGCTGGCCGGCAGCGCAATAAGCAGGGCGGCCAGCGACACGCAGGCGCCGGCAAAGCGAAGGGGAAATGTCATGGGAGTCGGCGTGAGCCGGCAGGCAGCCGGACGAAGCGGAAAACGACGAGGATAAACGAAGGCAGGGCGTGAACGCGCTCAGGCGGTGTTCAGTGCATCCGGACGAACGCGCCCGAGCGGCCGGCGAGGCCGGCAAGGTGCACAGCATGTCGTGGCGAGCAAGCCTGCGGGCGCAAGAAACGGGACGCGATCGACTGGCGATTCAGGACGCGCAGGCCGATGTCACTTGGGCGTGCCGAGCTTGTGCTGTTCATCGAAGAACGCGCGCACATGGTCGGGCAGTTCGGCGAGAAACTCGACGGCCACCGGCTCCGGGTCCGGGCTCATCACTTTCTCGGGAGGTGGCATGCGAAGTGGTTTCTCATCCATGATCATTCTCCTTGCGGTGTGTCGATTATCGATCTCCTAACTCGAAGATTTCCAGCAAGGAATCGTTTCATTTTGTCGATGTTGCTTAAACCGCACAGCCGCTGCGATTTTGGCGTGCCGCACATTGGCAAAATAGGTGCGCGCGCATCCATCCCGTGAGGGTTTGCACGGATTCGTCGGATGGCTCGATGCCGGAAAAACGGGGAAGGGTGTGAGAAGGGTGTGAAGCGGATCGACTGCTTGAGGGAAGCGGCGCGATGCCGACGACGCGAAATGGCGGGAGGACGCGCCCGGCGGAGCGCAAACTTGCGGGCCGCCGGGCGACACGGCTCGGGTGCTATGCGCGCCTGAACAGCCGGATGATGAACAGCAGGATGACCGCGCCGATCACGGCGACGATGATCGAGGCGAAGAAGCCGCCGCCGACCGCGATGCCGAGCTTCGCCGCGAGCCAGCCGCCGATGATCGCGCCGACGATGCCGACGATGATGTCGACGATCAGCCCGAATCCGCCGCCCTTCACGAGCAGGCCGGCAAGCCAGCCGGCGATCGCGCCGATGATGAGCCACATAATCAAGCCATGAGCCATGGTGGTTCTCCAGGTTGCTGTTGGTATGTCGAGAAACGAACGAACCGGCCGCGGGCATTGCACCGCCTTGCGGCTGATGCGCCGCTGGCTCCCGGCCCGTTGCCCACGCAATTTACTTCAATAGCCGGGTCAGGAGCGTTAAGTAATGTTAGGCAGCGGGCAAAGGCGTAACCAAAGATTTTTTCGAGGAGAAACCCTTGTCCAGAGCCTTTCGGCGGCCTTTCAGGGCGAAGCGGGGAGGGGAGAAACCGAGGCGGAAAAACAAAAAGCCCGATCACGAGGATCGGGCTTTCTGCTTGATTCGGATGGTGCCGGAGATAGGAGTCGAACCTACGACCTTCGCATTACGAATGCGCTGCTCTACCAACTGAGCTACACCGGCAACAAAGAGATGAAATTATAGGGTGATTTCTGCGAGGCTGGCAAGCGGTTCGGCGAAGAAATTTTTAAATTTCTGTGTTGCTTCGACTAAGTGCTTGATCCGGAAAGGATCAAGCGCCGTGATCGATCGCAACGCATCGCCCAACTTCTCGCCGGTGCTGCCCCAAGCTTCGACAACCGTCGCCAGTCATCTGACCCTGAGTCTTTCAGCGCGGCGAATTCTACGTTGAAAGCCGCGCGCGAGGGACGGGGGCGGCCCCTTCCCGGCGCATTTTTTGCGGCGCTGCAATGCGTTGCTCTTGCGCCGCCTGCGGCTTACTTGGCCGCGGCTTCCTGGTGGTAGCGTTCGACGCGCTCGACTTCGTTCTTCGAGCCGAGGATTACCGGCACGCGCTGGTGCAGGCCGGTGGGCTGCACGTCGAGGATGCGCTCGGTGCCGGTGGTGGCCGCGCCGCCCGCCTGTTCGACGATGAACGACATCGGGTTCGCTTCGTACATCAGGCGCAGCTTGCCCGGGCGGTCCGGCGTGCGGGCGTCGGCCGGGTACATGAAGATGCCGCCGCGGTTCAGGATGCGGTGCACGTCGGCGACCATCGAGGCGATCCAGCGCATGTTGAAGTTCTCGCCGCGCTCGCCGTCGGCGCCGGCGTTCAGTTCGTTGACGTAGCGCTGCACCGGCTCGTACCAGTGGCGCGCGTTCGAGGCGTTGATCGCGTATTCGCGCGTATCGGCCGGAATCTGCATGTTGCTTTGCGTGAGCACCCACGAACCGAGTTCGCGGTCGAGCGTGAAGCAGTTCACGCCGTAGCCGGTGGTCAGCACCAGCACAGTTTGCGGGCCGTATACCGCGTAGCCGGCCGCAACCTGGCGCGTGCCCGGCTGCAGGAACGATTCCTCGGTGGCTTCCTTGCCGTCCGGGCAGCGCAGCACCGAGAAAATCGTGCCGATCGACACGTTCACGTCGATGTTCGACGAGCCGTCGAGCGGATCGAACACCAGCAGGTATTCGCCGCGCGGGTAGTTTTCCGGGATCGGGAAGAACGTTTCCATTTCTTCCGAGGCCATCGCGGCGAGGTTGCCGCCCCATTCGTTGGCGTCGAGCAGGATTTCGTTCGACAGGATGTCGAGCTTCTTCTGCACTTCGCCCTGCACGTTTTCGCTGCCGGCGGTGCCGAGCGCCTCGCCGAGCGCGCCCTTCGAGACGTTGTAGCTGATCGCCTTGCAGGCGCGCGCCACGACTTCGATCAGCAGGCGCAGGTCGGCCGGGAGGTTGTGGTTCTCACGCTGTTGCTCGATCAGGAATTTCGACAGCGTGGTACGTCGGGAAATGGACATGGCTGAACTCCGAGAGGCGAGGAAATCTTGTTAGGCCGCAATTTTACCCGCCTCGCCCGGGCCTGCCGCCTTTTTGTCGCGCAGCAGCATAATGCGCGCCGCGAGCCGGGCGCGGCCGGCGCTTCACGGCAGCTCGGTTTCGGGCAGCGCACCGGCGCGATACCGGCCGGGCGCGGTATGGGGCGCACGATGTCGGGCATGTCGCCCGGCACCGAACAGGTGATCAGCGTTTCGCTATATAGCTTGGGCCCGAGCAGGTGGCGCAATTCCGCTATCGGGCGGCCGTCGAGGCGGTGACGCCTGAATGAAAAACGGCCGGCGCCGCGTGAGCGGGCCGGCCGTTGCGTCATGCCGGTGAGGCCGATACTGCCGTCAGGCCAGCGCTTTCTCGACGACCTCGCGCACGTCGCGCGACTTCACGCCGGCCGCGACGCGTTCGAGCGCCTCGCGCATGCGCTCGCGCAGCGCCGGCGTGTAACGCCGCCAGCTTTCGAGCGAGCGCGCCAGACGCGACGCGACCTGCGGGTTGATCGCGTCGAGCGCGAGCACCTGGTCGGCCCAGAACGCATAGCCGGAGCCGTCGGCGGCGTGGAACTGCGCCGGGTTCGCCGCGCAGAAGCCGAAGATCAGCGAGCGCGCGCGGTTCGGGTTCTTCAGGTTGAACGCCGGGTGGTCGAGCAACGCGCGCACCGTGGCCAGCGTCGGATGCTCGGCCGTGCCGCGCCGCGTGGCCTGCATCGAGAACCATTTGTCGATCACCAGCGCTTCCTTCTCGAAGCGCTGGTAGAAATCGGCCAGCGCCTGCTGGGCCGGCGCCTGCGCGGCGGCATCGGCGGCCGAGGCCGACAGCAGCGCGCCGAGCGCGGCCGCGCGGTCCGTCATGTTGTTGGCGGCTTCGTATTGCGCGGTGGCGAGGCGAACCGCGTCAGCCGGCTGCTTGCGTTCGGCCAGATAGGCGAGCGCCAGGTTCTTCAGCGCGCGATGGCCGCCGTCTTCCGGCGTCGGCGCGTATTCGCCCGGCGTGCGGTGGCGTTCGTGGATCGCCAGCCAGTCGGCATGCATCGCCTCGGCCAGTTGGCCGCGCACGAACTGGCGTGCGCGATGCACGGCGGCCGGATTCGCCTCGCGCATCTGGTCGGCCAGATAGGCTTCGGACGGCAGCGTCAGCGCCAGCTCGCGGAACGCCGGCGAGAGCGTGTCGTCGGTCAGCACGCGGCGGAACGCGTCGACGAACGTCGCGTCGAGCGTCAGCTCGTTGCCCGCGGCGGCGCGGTCGGCCAGCGTCAGCAGGGCGCGCGTGGCGAGGCGCTGGCCGGCTTCCCAGCGGTTGAACGGATCGCTGTCGTGGGCGAGCAGGAACGCCAGTTCGTCTTCGCGGTAGTCGTAATCGACGATCACGGGCGCCGAGAAATTGCGCAGCAGCGACGGCAGCGGCGCGGCGGCCACGTCGACGAACGTATAGGACGCCTCGGTTTCGGTCAGCTCGATCACGCGCGTGGTGCCGCCGGCCGTGGCTTCGCCGTCGAGGCGCAGCGGCAGGTCCTGGCCGTCGGCGCCGATCAGGCCGATCGCGAACGGGATCAGCAGCGGGCCTTGCTGGGTATCGCGCGCGGCGGCCGAGGCCGATTCGCCGTAGCCCTGGCGCAGCGTGACCGTGTAACGCTTGGCGGCGGCGTCGTAGGCGGTTTTCACCGACACGCGCGGCGTGCCGGCCTGGCTGTACCAGCGTTCGAACTGCGCGAGATCGCGGCCGTTCGCATCGGCCATCGCGTGACGGAAATCGTCACAGGTGACGGCATGGCCGTCGTGGCGCTCGAAATAGAGATCCATGCCGCGCCGGAAGCCGTCGCGGCCGAACAGCGTCTGGTACATCCGCACGACTTCCGAGCCCTTCTCGTAGACGGTCATCGTGTAGAAGTTGTTGATCTCGACGTAGCTTTCGGGGCGCACCGGGTGCGCCATCGGGCCGGCGTCCTCGGCGAACTGGAGCTGGCGCAGCACGCGTACGTCCTCGATGCGCTTGACCGCGCGCGCGCCGGCGTCGTCGGCTTCGCCGGCCGACATGTCGGCCGAGAATTCCTGGTCGCGGAACACGGTCAGGCCTTCCTTGAGGCTCAACTGGAACCAGTCGCGGCACGTTACGCGGTTGCCCGTCCAGTTATGGAAATACTCGTGGCCGACCACCGCCTCGATGTTCGCGAAATCGGTGTCGGTGGCCGTTTCGGGGTTCGCCAGCACGTACTTCGTGTTGAAGATGTTGAGCCCCTTGTTCTCCATCGCACCCATGTTGAAATCGCCGACCGCGACGATCATGAAGCGGTCCAGGTCGAGTTCGAGGCCGAAGCGCTTTTCGTCCCAGTGGATCGAGTGGATCAGCGAATCCATCGCGTGGCGCGTCTTGTCGAGATCGTGCGGCTCGACCCACACCTGCAGCAGCTTCTTCGCGCCCGAGCCGGTGGTGATGGTTTCCTCGATCGACACGAGCTTGCCCGCGACCAGCGCGAACAGGTAGCTCGGCTTGCGGAACGGGTCTTCCCATTTCGCGAAGTGGCGGCCCTCGGGCAGCTCGCCCGAATCCACCAGGTTGCCGTTCGACAGCAGCACCGGGTAGTCGGCGCGGCTTGCGCGCAGCGTGACCGTGTAGGTGGACATCACGTCCGGGCGGTCGAGGAAATAGGTGATGCGGCGAAAGCCCTCCGCCTCGCACTGCGTGAAGAAGTTGCCGCTCGACACGTAGAGGCCCGACAGCGTGGTGTTGACGGCCGGCGCGCAGGCGCTGTCGATCGTCAGCTCGAACGTGTCGGGCAGGTTCTCGACGGTCAGCCCGTGCTCGTGCGCGCGCACCGTGTCGACCGGCTGGCCGTTCACGCGCGCGGCGATGAATTCGAGCGATTCGCCGAGCAGTTCGAGGTGCGGCGCCGGCGCGGCGTCCGGGTTGCGGCGCACGCGCATGGTGTTGCGCACCAGGGTGCGCTCGGGCACGAGATCGAATTCGAGGGCGACGCTGTCGATGAGGAACGCGGGCGGCGTGTAGTCGTCGCGGCGGATCACGGCGGAATGGGCGGCGGTATCGGACATGTCGAGCGTGGGCAGTAGGGGTTCGGGATTCGCCACCGGCCGCTTGTGGCGGCGGGGCGGGCTGTCCATTGTACAAAGGCTTGGCGCCGCCCGCCCGGTTCGAACTTTCGGCGTGCCGGCGGGTCTGCTGATGATCCGGCGGGTGGCGCGCGGCGTATGATCGCGAGGCCGCCCGCCGGGGCGACATCGAATCGAACCCAAGGATCAAGATGAAAGCGAATCGTACGTTCCGCGCCGCGTTCTGGCTCGCGAGCGCCTGCGTCGTGCTGCTGTCGGGCTGCGCGAACTATGTGAGCACGCAGGTCACGGCATTTTCCGACTGGAGCGGCAGCGACGCCACGCGCAGCTACGCGTTCTCGCGCACGCCGGGCGAGCAGAACAGCCTGGAGGCGACGACCTACGAGAACGTCGTCGCGGGCGAGCTCGCCACGCTGTCGTTCCGCCGCGTGCCGGCGGCTGACGCGCGTTACCTGGTGGGGCTGACCTACGGCATCAAGGGCGATCTGGTTTCGGTGCCGCAGCCGGTGTATTACGACCCGTGGTTCGGCCCGGGGCCGTACTGGCGCGGCGGCATGTGGGGGGGCTTCGGGCCGTGGGGGCCGCAGCCGGCCGGCTACGTGAATCAGACCTACCGCGTGTTCGAGCGCACGCTGAACATCCGCATCACCGAGCGCGCGACGGGCCGCGAGGTCTACAACGTCAGCGCGCGCAATTCGGGCGGCGGCGGCTCGCTGGTGACGGCCATGCCGTATCTGGCGCGCTCGGCGCTGGCCGATTTCCCGCTCGGCAATGGCGCGACGCGCACCGTGCGTTTGCCGGTGGACCGCAATGGCGGTGGCCCGGCTCCGGCGCCGGCCGGCTCGAACGAGCGGGCGGTGCCGGCCGCGCCGGCATCGGCGGCGAGCGGCGCGAAGTAACGGCAAACAAGCATAAAGACACGGCGGGCCGGTAACGCGCCGGCTTGCCCGGCAAAAACGGGCCTGGCGCAGGAGCATGCGCCAGGCCCGTTTTTTCTTCCAGGTCGTCGGTGGAAGCCGGTTCGGCGCGTGCGCCGACGGCACAGGCCCGCTCGGCCTGACGGCTCAGGCCGCCGCTTTCGCCGCTTGCGCCTCGCGCACCGGCTGCGCCGCATCGCGCCGGTGGACGCAGCGGCCGGCCGCATAGGTGCTGTGCACGGCGCGGTCGTCGCCGAGCATCGCCAGCGCGAACAGCAATTCCTCCAGCGATTCGGCCCGCGCGCTGCGGCGCGCCAGCAGCGGCGTGGCGGCCGGGTCGAGCACCACGAAATCGGCCTCCGAGCCGGGCGCTAGCGTGCCCACCTCGGCATCGAGCGCGAGCGCCTGCGCCGCGCCGGCCGTGGCCAGCCAGAACATGCGCGTCGCGCTCAGGTGATAGCCCGACAGCCGCGCGACCTTGTGCGCCTCGTTCATCGTCTGCAGCATCGAGAACGAGGTGCCCCCGCCCACGTCGGTCGCCAGCGACAGCGGCGCGTGCTGCGCGGTGGCGCGGTCGAAATCGAACAACCCGCTGCCGAGGAAGAAGTTCGAGGTGGGGCAGTGCGCGATCACCGTCCGGGTTTCGGCGATGCGCCGGCGATCCTCGTCGTCGAGGTGGATGCAGTGGCCGTACACGGCGCGCGGACGCAGCAGCCCGTGGCGGTCGTAGATGTCGAGATAGCTGCGATGGCCGGGGAACAGCTCGGCCGCCCACTTCACCTCGTCGACGTTCTCGGCCACGTGGCTCTGGACGAACACGTCGGGGTGGCGGCGCGCCAGATCGGCGCAGGCCTCCAGTTGCTCGACGGTCGAGGTCGGTGCGAAGCGCGGCGTGAGCGCGTACATCTGCCGGCCGCGGCCGTGCCAGCGCGCGATCAGCTCGGCGCTGTCGTCGTACCCCGAGCGCGCCGTGTCGCGCAGGAATTCGGGGCAGTTGCGATCCATCAGCACCTTGCCGGCGATCATGCGCAGGTTGTGCGCCTCGCTGACCTCGAAGAACGCATCGGCCGATTGCTTGTGCACGGTGCAGTAGACCAGCGCCGTGGTCGTGCCGGCGGCCAGCAGTTGCCCGACGAAGAAGCCCGCCACCTCGCGCGCGTGGGCCGGATCCTCGAAGCGGCGCTCGGTCGGGAACGTGTAGGTGTCGAGCCACGGCAGCAGGCCCGGCGCCGGCGAGGCGATCATGTCGGTCTGCGGGTAGTGGATGTGCGTGTCGATGAAGCCGGGCACGATCAGCTTGTCGCGCAGCGCGACCACCTGCGTGTCGGGTGCGAGACGGCCGGCCAGCGCGGCGTAGGCGCCGGACGCGGCCACCCGGCCGTCCTCGACGATCACGAGGCCGTCGTCCTCGAACGCGGTGGCGTCGGCGGCATGCGCCGGGTCGCCGCGAAACGTCAGCAGCCGGGCGCGATAGGCGGTTTGAGTCATGGGAAACACTCCAGCATCGAAGAAATGAGGCGCGGGCTCACAACTGCGCGAGCAGCACGCCCGACAGCGCGGCGACGATCCACATCGCCGGCTTGATCTCGCGGCGGCGGCCGGTGAACAGCTTCAGCACGACGAACGCCAGGAAGCCGTAGGCGATGCCGTCGGTGATCGAATACGTGAGCGGGATCAGCACCATCGCGATGAACGCGGGGATCGCCTCGTCGAAGCGGTGCCACTCGATCTTGGTGATCGATTCCATCATGAACACGCCCACCAGGATCAGCGCCGGCGCGGTGGCGATCGCGGGCACCAGCGACAGCAGCGGCGAGAGCACCAGGAACGGCAGGAAGCAGAGGCCCGCCACCACCGCCACCAGGCCGGTGCGCCCGCCCGCCGAGATGCCGGCTGCCGATTCGATATAGGCGTTGGCCGGGCTGGTGCCGAGCGGCGCGGACACCACCGCCGCGAACGCGTCGACCATCATCGACTGGCGGATGTTGCGCGGGTTGCCGTCGCGATCGACGAGGTTGCCGGCTTCGGAGATCGCCATGAAGGTGGAGAGCGCATCGAAGAAGGCCGTGAACAGCATCACGAAGATGAACGGCCAGTAGGCCACCTTCAGCGCGCCGATCAGGTCGAGCTGGCCGATGCCGGAGAAATCGGGCGCGGCCACCAGGCCGTTCCAGTTGACGAGCGTTTTGGTGGCGATTGCGGCCGGCCAGTAGGCGGTGCCGTCGCCCCACACGCGGCCGATCGGGATCGCCAGCAGGGTGGTGACGACGATGCCGATCATCAGCGCGCCGGTCACGCGGCGCACCACCAGCACGGTGGTGACGGCCAGCCCCACCAGGAACGTGATCACCACCGGGTTCAGCGAGGCGCCGTGCACGATCGTGACCGGGTCGCCCACCACGAACTTCGCGTTGACCAGCCCGATCAGGCAGATGAACAAGCCGATGCCGCACGACACGGCGTGGCGCAGGTTCGGCGGGATCGCGTCGACCACCAGCTTGCGCGCGTTGAACGCGGCCAGCACGGCGAAGATCACGCCGGCCCAGAACACGCAGCCGAGCGCCGTCTGCCAGGGCATCTTGCCGCCGTGCACCATGACGAACGCGAACAGCGCGTTCATGCCCATGCCCGGCGCGACCAGCACCGGGTTGCGCGCGTAGAGCCCCATCGCGCAACTGCCGAGGAAGCTGACGATCACGGTGGCGGTCAGCGCCGACGCGAACGGCACACCGGCCTGCGCCAGGATGCCCGGATTGACGACGATGATGTACATCGCCGTCAGGAACGTCGTGATGCCGGCGACGATTTCCGTGCGCAATCGCGAACCGGATTCGCGGATGCCGAAGAAGCGGTCGAGCGCGCTGCTCGATGCCGGTGTCTTGCTGCCGTTGTACGTGTCCATCGGGAAAGCTCTCCTCAGTCTCTGTTATGGGGACGACGGTGCGCGCGCGCTCGCAGGCGCGCGTCGCGGGTTGCATCGGCCTCCCCGGCAGGACGTGGGTGTCATGCCGGATGCCAGTGCGAATCGAGTTTCGCGATCAGCGCGGCGCGCTCGCCCTCGGTGACGAAGGACGCCTCGAAGCCGTTGCGGATCACGGTGTAAACATCCTGGTCGCCGAGCGACAGCGCGGAGACGGTCGCGAAGTAGTTGTCGTTGACGTAGCCGCCGAAGTAGGCGGGATCGTCGGAGTTGATGGTCACGGCCACGCCGCTGTCGAGCAGCACCTTCAGCGTGTGCTGGGTCAGGTCGTCGAACACCTTGAGCTTCAGGTTCGACAGCGGGCACACCGTCAGCGCGATGCGCGCATCGGCCAAGCGCGCCACCAGCGCGGCGTCCTCGATGCTGCGCACGCCGTGATCGACGCGGTCCACCTTGAGCAGGTCGAGCGCCTCGATCACGTATTCCGGCGGGCCTTCCTCGCCGGCGTGCGCGACCAGCTTCAGGCCCATCGCGTGGGCCTTCGCGAACACGCGCGCGAACTTCGACGGCGGATGGCCGCGCTCGGACGAATCGAGGCCCACGCCGATCAGGCGGCGCGAATATTTCTCGAACAGCGGGATCGCGGCGTCGAAGGTGGCGAGCGCGTCCTCTTCCGACAGGTGGCGCAGGAAGCAGAGGATCAGCTTGCTCGACAGGCCGCGTTGCTCGGCATCGGCCAGCGCGCGGTCGATGCCGGCCACTACCGTTTCGATCGGCACGCCGCGTTCGGTGTGCGTTTGCGGGTCGAAGAAGATTTCGGTGTGGATCACGTTGTCGGCCAGCGCGCGCTCGACATAGGCCGCCGTCATGTCGTAGAAATCCTGCTCCTCGAGCAGCACGCTCGCGCCGGCGTAGTAGATGTCGAGGAACGATTGCAGGTCGGTGAACGCGTACGCCGCGCGCAGCGCCTCGACCGATGCGTAGGCGAGCTTCACGCCGTTGCGTTCGGCGAGCTTGAAGATCAGTTCCGGCTCCAGCGAGCCTTCGATATGGATGTGCAGCTCGGCCTTCGGGGCGAGCGCGATCTTCTCTTGAAAATTCGGAGTCATGAGGGGATGTCCTGGTCGGTCAGAATTGGGGGGCGGCCGGTGCGGCAGCCTGCGTGGCGTGCTGGTCGACGACCTGCAGAATTTGCGCGGCCACCGAGATCGCGATCGTCTCGGGCGCCTTGTCGACGATGCCTTCGACACCGATCGGGCAGCGCATGCGCGCCGTTTGCGCCGGATCGATGCCGCTGGCGGCCAGACGCTGGTCGAACTGGATGCGCTTCGAGCGCGAGCCGATCATGCCGAAGTAGGCGTAGTCGGCGCGGTGCAGGATGTGCTGGGCCAGTTGGAAGTCGAACGCGTGATCGTGCGTCATCACCACGAAATAGCTGTGCGGCGCGGCTTCGGCCACGGCGCTTTCGGGCGTGTCGCACGGCTCGATGCGCAGGTTGTCGATGCCGGCCAGCGCCTGCGGCTCGGGGAACGGCGCGTCGCGGCCGTCCACCCAGCGCACGCGGCACGGCAGCGTCGCGAGCACGCGCACCAGCGCGGCCGCGGCGTGGCTCGCGCCGAACAGCTCCACGGCGAACGTGTGCGGCGCGATGGTCTCGGTCATCAGCGAGACGTCGCCGGTGCTCCAGAGCAGGCAGTCGGCGCGCGTCACGTCCGATTCCGGTTCGCTCAGCATCACCGGGTCCGGCGTCGGGCCGAACGCGATGCTGCGCACCGTGGCGCTGCCGGCCGCGACGCGCTTGGCCAGCGAGGTGATCCAGCCGAGATCGGCGATGTCGAGCCGCTCGAATGCCAGCGTCACGGCGCCGCCGCAGCACTGGCCTAGGCTCGGGCCGAGCGGCAGCCGTTCGAGGCGGCGCGCGTGGGGCAGGTGCGAGCCGTCCTTGAGCAGATGCCGCGCGATCTCGATCGCCTTCCATTCGAGATGGCCGCCGCCGATCGTATGGCGGGCGGTGTCGCGCGTGACGAGCATCTTGGTGCCGGCCTCGCGCGGCACCGAGCCTTCGGCGCGTGCGACGGTCACCAGCACGGCGGCTTCGCCGTGCGCGATCAGATGCTGAACATCGGTCAGCCAGGTTTCCATGGCGCGGCCTCCTTCAACGCCGCGCCGCCGCGCGGGGCGCGGCGGGCGAGGCGGGTGGGAGGACCGCGCGCGGCGGATGCCCGGCGAGCGAGCCGGCTGCGCACGGGGCCGGCGCGGGCTGGCGCGCGGCATCGGACGGCCGGTTCGGGCGGGAGCGGCGCGCGTGAAACACGGCGCCGCGAGGGCGGATACGGATGGTTTGCGTTGTCATGGTCAATAGCAGGACATTGCGGATCAGGCGCGCGTTACGCAGGGTCGACAAGCACCGAGGACTCCCGCCTCGCGCACGTAGATCGCCATCCGTTTTTCAAGATAGCACCGCAAAAACCGGGAAATATTTCCCCCGGCTGATGCGGGCTATTCGGTGGCGATCATGTTGATCGTAGTACGTGACGGGGCGGGATGGCGCGAACGGCGGGCGGCGAGGGCCGCCGGCGCAGCGCCGGCGGGGCGCGTCCAAGGTGCTGCCGCGGTGCGCGGCGGGCGGGGAGAACGGGGCGTCGGCCGCCCCGGGAAGGCTTCGGTGTTTACGCCGAGCGGCGCATCGGCCGCGCCGGCGCACCGGGTCAGGCCCCGCGTGCGATGCGGCGGCGGTTGCGGATCAGGCCGGCGGCCACCAGCACGAAGATCACCACGAAGGCGATCGCGGCCCAGCCCGGCAGCAGGACTCCGAAGATCGGCGGGTAGAGCGTTTCGCACAGGCCGGCGACCTTGAACATGACCGGGAACCAGGTGGCCGGCGGCAGGCTGTCGACGATCGGCTGCAGCGTGTCGAAGCCGCAGCTGAAGCCCGGGTGGAGCTGGATCTGCCAGTGGTGGAACGCGGTGCCCGCGCCGGCCGCGGCCGAGATCAGGATCAGTGCCTCGATCACCGCGAGGCTGCGCCAACTGCGCAGGCCGGTGCCGAGGAACGAGAAGATCGCAATCGCGGCGAAGAAGTAGCGCTGGATGATGCAGAGCGGGCACGGATCCTCGCCCTTGACGATCTGAAGGTACAGCGCGCCGGCCAGCAGCGCGACGCAGACGACGCCGAGCAGCGTCAGGAGGCGGCGCTCGCGGCGCAGCGACAGCGAGAAATCGTTCATCGGTGGTCGGTCCCGAAAATGGAGTCGTCGGATTCTAGCGCGAACGGGCGCGTCGTTCGGGGCGGCAATTTGGTGAATGCACCAAACCGGCGCGTGGCTGGCGGCGTGGTCAGGCGAGCGTCAGGGGGGCGCCCGTTCTCGTTCCTGTTCCAGGCCACGCGCTGCTCGGCGTTCAGCGGATCGTGGCCAGCACCGCCTCGACGGCCTGCCCGATCGCCAGCAGCGCGTCATCGCGATGTGGCGCGGCCGCGAGCATCAGCCCGACCGGTGCCGTATCGCGCGGATGGCAGGGCAGCGACAGCGCGCAGGCGTCGAGGAAGTTGAATGCGCTCGGATTGCGCAGGATCAGCGCGTTGGTGCGAGCGAACGCGTCGTCGTCATGTTCCAGATCGGCGAGGCGCGGTGGCACCACCGGCACGGTCGGCGCCAGCACGGCATCCACGCGCGGCCACAGCGTGCGCGCCGCCTCGTCGAGCACGGCCTCGCGCGCGGCGATCAGGTCGAGATAGTCGGCGGCGCTGGCCGGCTGGCCCTTCAGGATGCGCGTCAGCACGCGCGGGTCGTAGCGATCGGCATGCCGCGCCAGCAGCGGCCGGTGCCAGGCGTAGGCCTCGATCGACGAGAAGCCGAAGCGATTGATCTCGGCGAGCCGGTCGAGCGGTGCGAAGCGCAGGTCCGACACGATCGCGCCGGCCGCTTCGAGATGCTTGAGCGCGGCGTCGAACGCTGCCGCGACCTCGGCATCCATGCCGTCCGTCACGTAATGGTTGAGCACGCCGAGCCGCACGCCTTCGAGCGGCCGGGCGGCCGGCACGCGCGGTTCGAGCCCCGCCAGGATTCGGTCGACCAACGCGCAGCAGGCGACCGATACACCGATCGGCCCGAACGAATCGAGCGTGGTCGACAGCGGCACGCCGCCCGTGCGCGGCACGCGGCTGGCGGTCGGCTTGAAGCCCGTCAGGCCGCACAACGCGGCCGGAATCCGGATCGAGCCGCCGGTATCGGTGCCGAGCGCCACGGCCGCCATCCCATCCGCCACCGACGCCGCCGCGCCCGACGACGAGCCGCCTGCCACCCGCGCGTCGCCGGCCACACCGCGCCGGTACGGCGAGCGGGGCGTGCCGTAGTGCGGATTGAGGCCGAGGCCCGAGAACGCGAATTCGCTCATGTTGGTACGGCCGACGATGACCGCGCCGGCGCGGCGCAGCCGGGCGACCACGGGCGCATCGGCCTCGGCCGGCGGCGCGTCGTCGAGCGCGATCGAGCCTGCGCGCGTGACCTGGCCGGCCACGTCGAACAGGTCCTTGACCGATACCGGGATGCCGGCCAGCGGAGAGAGCACCGTGCCGGCCGCGCGCAGGCGGTCGTGGGCGTCGGCGGTGGTGCGCGCCGCGTCGGCATCCACGCCGAGGAACGCGACGGCGCCCTGGCCGTCGGGCGAGGCGATGCGTTCGAGCGCGGTATCGACGAGCGTACGGCTGGTCGTGCGTCCGGCGGCGAGATCGGCGGCCAGCGTGGCGAGCGGTGGGAACGGGGCGAAAGTGGTCATGGCGGCGTCGGGTCGGAAGGCGGGGGGACGGCGCCGCGTGGCGGCACCGGCTTGCTGGCTGATGATAGTAGGGGCATCGATTTCGTGCGTCCAGCCAGCCGAATGGCCGATGTGAAGCAGCGTCGCGCAAGGCGATGCGGGCGCGACCGCCGATCGCCCGCGAATCGATCGGCATCGGGGCCGATTTGCCGCTGATCCGGTACTGACGGATAATGAACCTTCGTCTAACCCTCGCGTGACAGACGCGCCAGACCCTCGTCATGAGCGAAAACACGCCTTCCGCAGCACCGTCCGGCCCGCGTCCGGACCTCGCCACGGCCGCCGACGCGGCCTCCCAGAATCCCGCCGCCGCCCCGGCTCCCGAGCCGCCCAAGCCATCGCCGGCCGCGTTCGCCGCCCAGGTGCCGGCTGCTCAGGACGTGCCGGCCGATCCCGTTCCGGTGCCAGTGAGCGTCGAAATCGTCGAGCCGGCCGTGGTGCCGCCGCCCGGTGCCGACGCGGCTGCGAGCGGCGCTCAACAGGCCCGGCCCGGCGCGCCACCGCCCGGTTTCGGCGCGGCGCCCGATTTCGAGACGGCTCGCCCGCCGCCGGCTGCCGCCGGTCAGACGCAGCCACCACCCGCTTACCTGAAGCAGAGCGACACGCCGTGGTCGGTGTTCGGCCGCATCGTCGCCGCGCGCGCCCGGCGGCTGTTCGACCGCGCGGGGCAGCGGATCACGCAACGCACCTTGCGCATCGGCGTGTCGGCGCGCATCTTCCACCCGGAGCCCGGCGCGGCCGGCCTGCGCGGCAAGACGCTGCAATATCTCGAGGAATCGATCGCGCACTGGGTGATGTCGCGCGACGTGCTGGTGTTCATGATCCCGACCGTCGGCCATCAGGGCATGCTGCATCCGAGCAACATTCGCCTGCGCGATTACGCCAAGCACCTCGACGGGCTGCTGTTGCAAGGCGGCGCCGATGTCTCGCCGCAAACCTATGCGGCGTCCGACGCCCGCCCCGAATGGCCCGGTGACCGCGTGCGCGACATGTACGAGCTCGAGTTGCTGCACGAGTTCGTCGAGTCCGGCAAGCCGGTGCTCGGCGTGTGCCGCGGGGCCCAACTGATCAACGTCGCGTTCGGCGGCTCGTTGTATCAGGACATTGCCACCGACGTGCCGACGGCCGGCGTCCATGTCAGCGAGCACTACGATCAGCATCGCCATGCGATCCGCTTCCCCGACAACTCCACGCTCGCGAACATGTTTCCGGGTCGTCGCGAGGCGATCGTCAATTCGATCCATCATCAGGCGATCCGCGATCTCGGCCGCGACCTCAATATCGAGGCGGTGTCGGCCGAGGACGGCATCATCGAGGGCATCCGCTACCGCCGTGCGCCGTTCGTGGTGGGTGTGCAGTGGCACCCAGAGTTCCATCGTGCGGGTGGTTCCGAGTTGCTCGACTGCACGCCGCTGCTCGACACGTTCCTGCGCGCCGCCCGCGAAACGCGGTTGTAAGCGGCAGCATTCTTGTCATGGCGCATCGATCCGGCCGGCCGCCACGCATTTGCGGGCGGCCGGTTTGTCGTTTCAGGCGATAATCGCGCGTCGTTCTACCAATCAGGAGCTTCAGCTTGAGCAAGCGCAGCAGGGTGGCCGGCATCGTCCGGGCGATGCCGTGGGTGGCGCTGTGCGTCCTCGCGTGGACGGGGCCTTCTATCGCGGCCGAACCGGCGGCGGCCGATGCGGCAGCGCAGGTGCAATCGAAGCCGCCCGTGGCCGGCACGCGCCCCGACGTCACGACGCTCACGCCCGACAACGGTGAAGGTGCGGCGGCGTCCTCGTCGCCGGACGCTTCGGCCGACGCGCAGGGCAACGTGGCCGAGATGATGCAGATGCTGCGCGATCACCAGCTCACGGAGATGCGTACCACCTACAACGGCAGCTACGGCGCGAGCATGCTGTTCTATCCGCGCGAGATGACCTATTACGTCGCGCTGTTCCAGGACAAGCACTTCTGGCGTGTCGTCAAATCGCAGGAGCGTCCGCGCGCGGAGATGATCTATCAGAACTTCTCCGATCAAACCGTCCAGTTGGCCGATCTCGAACTGCGCCGCACCGAGCTGGCCGCGCAGAAGCAGTTTCTGGAACGCGTGATCGGGCTGTCGGAAGATCACGCGAAGCGCCTGCAGGCCGATCTCGATATCGCCCGCACGCAACGCACGCAGATCGACGAGCGGCAACGCACGGTGCAGAACGAAGCGAATGCGCTGGCCGTCGAGCAGCGTGCCTCGCAACTGCAACTGCGCGATCTCGAGCGCCAGGTGCAGCAGTTGCAGAAGCAGAACGAGCGCGGGTTGTCGCCGGTGAAGAAGTAGGGCGAGCGCAACGGCCCGATGGCGGCGGGCATGCAACGCGCTCGCCGTCGATTCTGACGATCTCCTTTCTTTGTGAGAACTTCTTGCGAATTTTGTAAGCATTCAGCAAGAAAAATTCGCACGTCTCATCACTTCCCCGCATACCCCGCCGCAGCGAATCGCGCGACACTGCGCTACAGTCATGGCGCGCCGCCGCCGGCACGACCGAAGGCCGGACGCGACACGACGACACCACACGCCACGCGCAGCGCGCGGGCGTCAGACCGAGATAAAACATGTCAACTGCGACCCACTCGTCCGTCGATCAACAGGAATCCAAGTTCAGGACCGTCTTCCGCGTCGTCAGCGGCAACTTCCTGGAAATGTACGATTTCATGGTCTACGGCTATTACGCCTCGTCGATCGCCAAGACCTATTTCCCGAGCGGCGATGCGTTCGCCTCGCTGATGCTGGCGCTGTCGGTATTCGGCGCGGGCTTCCTGGTGCGCCCGATCGGCGCGATCGTGCTCGGCGCCTATATCGATCACCACGGCCGCCGCAAGGGCCTGATCCTGACGCTCGGCCTGATGGCGCTCGGCACGCTCGCGGTGGCCGTCGTGCCGGGCTACGGCACGATCGGCATGCTTGCGCCGATTCTCGTGCTGCTCGGCCGCTTGCTGCAGGGCTTCTCGGCCGGGGTCGAGCTGGGTGGCGTATCGGTCTACCTGTCGGAGATCGCGACCAAGGGCAACAAGGGCTTCTACACGGCCTGGCAATCGGGTAGCCAGCAAGTCGCGGTGGTATTCGCGGCGCTGGTGGGCGTGCTGCTGCACAGCCTGCTGCCGGTCGAGGACATGACGTCCTGGGGTTGGCGCGTGCCGTTCCTGATCGGCTGCCTGATCGTGCCGTTCCTGTTCCTGATCCGCCGCTCGCTGAAGGAAACCGACGAGTTCCTGGCCAAGCGCCATCGCCCGTCGATGGGCGAGATCATGCAGTCGATGCTGAAGAACTGGGGCGTGGTACTGGGCGGCATGGGCATGGTCATCATGACCACCGTGTCGTTCTACATGATCACGGCCTACACGCCGACGTTCGGCAAGGAAGTGCTGCATCTGTCGTCGATCGACGCGCTGGTGGTGACGGTGTGCGTGGGCCTGTCGAACCTGGTCTGGCTGCCGGTGTGGGGCAGCATCTCCGACCGCATCGGCCGCCGCCCGGTGCTGATCACCTTCACGGTGCTGACGCTGCTGACGGCCTATCCGGCCGTGCAGTGGCTGGTGGCCGATCCGTCGTTCGTGCGGCTGCTGATCGTCGAGCTGTGGCTGTCGTTCCTGTACGGCTCGTACAACGGCGCGATGGTGGTGGCGCTGACCGAAGTGATGCCGGCCGACGTGCGCACGGCGGGCTTCTCGCTGGCCTACAGCCTGGCGACCACGATCGGCGGTTTCACGCCGGCGATCTCGACGCTGCTGATCCACGAAACCGGCAACAAGGCCGCGCCGGGCCTGTGGCTCGCGGTGGCCGCGATCTGCGGCCTGATCGCGACGCTGGTGCTGTATC
>NZ_BAAILN010000044.1:458898-480496 GCF_054589155.1 Burkholderia sp. 3C | reverse complement strand
GGGCCGCGGCCCGCTGCGACTGAACCCGACAAGAGAAGGGAGCGCCGAGGCGCTCCCTTTTTCGTTGTGCGTGTTCGTTGTGCATACGGCTGGCCGGATCTTGCCCGGCACGACGACGCCCCTCAACCGGCCGCGACGCTCGCGGCCACGGCGGCGACCACCGGCGCCCAATCGCCCGGCGACGGCTGGCGGAACAGATTCGCGCGCCGATACCACGGACTGTCGCTACCCGTGAACCAGCGCCAGTCGGCCGCGAACGCGAGCATCAGCCAGAGCGGCTTGCCGAGCGCGCCGGTCAGGTGGGCGACGGCGGTGTCGATCGACACGACGCCGTCGAGACGGTCGATCAGTGCGGCGGTGGCGGCGAAATCGTCGAGGCCGTCGACGGTGCGGATGCGGGCGCGCTGCGGATGCGCATCGAGCGCGGCGCGATCGGCCGGCGACAGATCGGGCTGCAGCACGATCCAGTCGATACCGGGAATGTCGAACAGCGGTGCGAGCGCGGCGAGCGGTGCGGCGCGGTTTTCCTGCACCTGACGCCGCCCCGACCAGACGATGCCGAGCTTGCGCCGCGACTGCCCGCCGAGCGAGCCGCGAAAGCGTCGCCGCGCGGCGTCGGGCACCCTCAGATATGACGTGGGGGCCGGAATCTCGTCGAAACCGAGGCCGAGCGCATAGGGCAGGCTCAACAGCGAGCACGCCAGATCGGCTTCGATACGCTGCCGCCCCTGCGCGACGACCGATACGCGCCAGGGCTTCGCGAGCGGTTCGATCAGCGGCAGCAGCTCCGGCTGCACTTCGAGCACGAGCCGCGCGCAGCGCTCGCGTGCGAGCGGCACGAAGCGCACGAACTGCAGCGTGTCGCCGAAGCCCTGCTCGGCGCGCACGAGCAGCGTGCGCGAGGCGATCGGTTCGCCACGCCAGCGCGGCAGCGCACCGGCGTCGGACACCCCGGGCAGCGCGTGGCGCGCTTCGTACTCGGGCAGGCCGCGCGCGAAATCGCGCAGCGTCAGCAGCGTGACGGCGCGATGCATGCGCGCCAGCGTGTGATCGGGCGCGAGCCGCAGCGCCTGATCGAACGCGCGCAACGCCAGCTCGTGCGCCCCGAGTGCATGGTGCGCGGTGCCCAGATTGAGCCACGCGGGCACCAGCGACGGATCGAGGCCCACGGCGCGCTCGTAGCGCGTGCGCGCCTCGCCATGACGGCCGAGCGCAGCCAACGCATTGCCGAGGCCGAGCAGCGCGAGCGGGAACGCCGGATGCAACGCGAGCACGGCTTCGAACGCACGGATGGCCTCGTCGTGGCGGCCGATCGCGTCGAGCGTGTTGCCGAGGTTGAAGTGGGCGGCGGCGAAGCCCGGCTCGGCGTCGAGCGCGGCGCGGAAATGCGCCAGCGCCTCGTCGGCCTGGCCGAGCGCGGCCAGCGCCATCCCGAGATTGTTGTGCGCGCCTGCATGGCCCGGGCGAAGCGCCAGCGCACGGCGGAACGCGGCGAACGCTTCGTCGTGACGGCCGAGCGCGTTCAGTGCATTGCCGAGGTTGTTGTGGATCGACGCGTCGCCGGGCGAGAGCCGCAGCGCACGTTCGAACGCGTCGGCGGCATCCTCGTGGCGTTCCTGGGCGGCATAGGCGTTGCCCAGGTTGTAGTGGGCGAGCGAGAAATCCGGCGCGAGCGTCAGCGCGTTGCGGAACCGGTCGATGGCGTCGTCGATGCGGCCCAGCGCGCGCAGCGCGTTGCCGAGGTTCAGGTGCAACGCAGCATCGTTCGGGCGCAAGGCGACCGCGCGGCCGACCAGATCGGCTGCTTCCTGGTTCTGTCCCTGCTGATGTCGCAATACGCCGAACAGATGCAGTGCATCGGCATCGGACGGATTGGCGACGAGTGCGGCGCGGTAGTCGCGCTCGGCCTCCATGAGGCGGCCGGCCCGGTGCGCCGCGAACGCGCGATCGAAAACGGATTCCATGACGCAAAGCTGGCGAGAAAGACGCATTTTCCCATACCGCACGTCGTGCTTGTCCATTTCGGCCATTCGGCCTATGGATGACGTGCGGCGGCCGGCGTAGACTGATTCCCGTCTTGGATCGCGGAGGTCGACATGCTTGCCGTTCCGCTGGATATCGCCCCGGTGCTGATCGTCGGTGCCGGCCCCACCGGCCTGGCCGCCGCGCTTGCGCTGGCCCGTGCCAAGGTGCCCGTGCGCCTCATCGATCAGGCCATGCAGCCGGCCTGCCATTCGCGCGCCATCGGCATTCAGGCGCGCACGCTCGAACTGTTCGAGCAGCACCGTATCGTCGAGCCGTTTCTCGCACGAGGCCATCGTGCCCGCGTCGCGCATCTGCATTCGGAAGGGCGGTGCATCGCCGAGCTCGATTTCGATCCGCTGCAAACGCGCTATCCGTATCTGCTGATGCTCGACCAGACGGATACCGAACGCATCCTCGCCGAGCACCTCGCATCGTTCGGGGTGCTGATCGAGCGCGGTGTCAGGCTGGTGTGTATCCGGCAGGACGGCGGCAGCGTGCAGGCCATGTTGCAGCGTGAGGGTGGCGGCGAGGAAAGCGTCGAGCCGTCGTATGTGGTCGCGGCCGACGGCGCGCACAGCACGCTGCGGCATCTGCTCGGCTCCGGGTTCGCCGGTCAGGCCTTCGAGCAAACCTTCCTGCTGGCCGATGTGGCGGCCGAGCCGGGCTGGCCCGATGACGAAATCCGCCTGTACGCCACCCACGAAGGGTTGGCCGGCATGCTGCCGCTCGGCCAGGGGCGCTACCGGATCGTGGCCGACCGGCCGCCGCCCGATGCGCAGGGCGCGGAAGGCGAGGGCGCGAGCGCGCCGTCGCTCGACCTCTGCCGCGCGATCGTGCGCACGCGCATCGACGCACGGCTGACGATCGACGATCTCGCGTGGTCCTCGTACTTCCACCTGCACAGCCGCATGATCGAACGCCTGCGTATCGGCCGCGTGCTGTTCGCGGGGGATGCCGCGCACGTGCACAGCCCGGCCGGCGCGCAGGGCATGAATACCGGCATCCAGGAGGCGTTCAATCTCGGCTGGAAGCTCGCGCGCGTGCTGACGGGCGGTGCGCCCGAGGGGCTGCTCGACACGTATCACGCCGAGCGCCATCCGATCGAGCGCGACGTGTTGCGGCAAACCAGCTTCATCACGCAGGTCGTGGAGGCCGATCACGGGCCGCTGAAGCTGTTGCGCGAGCATGTGGTACCGGTGCTGGCCTCGCTCGGGCCGGTGCGCGACGCGCTGCGCCGCTCGGTCAGCGAGCTGGCCGTGCAGTACCGCAAAAGCTCGCTCACGCTCGAACGCGTGCTCGACGGCGGCCCGCGCGCCGGCGAACGCGCGCCCGATGCGCTGCTGCATGTGCTCGACGGGCCGCTCGGCCAGGCGCCCGGCGTGGCGCGGCTGTTCGATCTGCACGATCCGGCGCACTTCACGTTGCTGCTGATCGAGGCGGACGGCGCTTCATCAGCGGCCGAAGCCGCGGAGCATAAAGTGAACGGTAGCGCCGAGCCGCATGGCGACGGCCCGGCGCTCGCGGCCGCGCTCGACCGTCTGATGCCGGGCGCGATCCGCACCTGGCGCGTGACCGATGCCGGCAGCACAGGCGAGGACGGCGCACCGCCGCTCGGCGATGCCTATGGCCACACGCGCGGCTGCTTCTATTTGCTGAGGCCCGACGGCTATCTGGCGGCGCGCGGGCGCAGCGCTTCCGACGGCCATGCGCTGCTCAGGCACTGCGAGACGTGGTTTGCCGCGGTGAACCGGGGGCTGAGGCCGGCGCAGTGAGCGCGGCTGGGGGCAATTGAAATAGCGGAAAGGGTAGGTATGCCGGGCGGCAGCGGCAATGCAATCCGCCGCCACCCGGTATCCGTCACACCGCCGGCGAGGTCGCCGGTTCGAGCGCGGTGCGATGCTTGACGAGCGCCTCGCGCACGATCGGCTCGATCGAGAGGAACGCTTCGCCCTCCGGTTCGTCGAGCGTGGCGAGCAGCGTGCGGCGCATGCGCGGTTCCCAGAAGCGCCGGATGTGATCGGCGATGCCGTCGATGGCTTCGGGGCGATCGGGCATCGAACCGAAGAACGTGCCGATCTGGTTGGCCATCGTGATCAGGTTGTCGACTTTCATCGTGCGTGGCGCCTTACTTGCCCGAGCCGGCCGGCACGGCCGCTTCGCGCTGTTGCAGCAGGTCGATCTGCTCGGCATTGAAGCGCGAATACTGGCGCTGCCATTCCGAGGGCTGCGTGACCGGCAACACCTGCACCGCCGTCACCTTGTACTCGGGGCAGTTGGTCGCCCAGTCCGAGCTGTCGGTCGTGATCACGTTCGCACCCGATTCCGGGAAGTGGAACGTGGTGTACACCACGCCCGGCTGCATCCGGTCGGACACCAGCGCGCGCAGCACCGTCTGCCCCGAGCGCGATTCGATGCCGACCCAGTCGCCCGTGTGGATGCCGCGTTCCTCGGCGTCGTGCGGGTGAATTTCGAGCCGGTCCTCGTCGTGCCAGTGGACGTTCTCGGTGCGGCGCGTCTGCGCGCCCACGTTGTACTGCGAGAGGATCCGGCCGGTGGTCAGGATCAACGGGTAGCGGGTGTTGACCTTTTCCGGCGAGGCCACGAACTGCGTGATCACGAAGCGGCCCTTGCCGCGCACGAAACTGTCGATGTGCATGGTCGGCGTGCCTTCGGGCGCCGCGTCGTTGCACGGCCACTGGATGCTGCCGAGCCGGTCGAGCTTTTCGTACGACACGCCCGAGAAGGTCGGCGTGAGCGCGGCGATCTCGTCCATGATTTCCGACGGATGCGCATAGTCCATCTCGTAGCCGAGCGCGCGGGCCAGCTTCAGGGTCACTTCCCAGTCGGCATAGCCGGCCAGCGGCGGCATCACGCGGCGTACGCGCGAGATGCGGCGTTCGGCGTTGGTGAACGTGCCGTCCTTTTCGAGGAAGGTCGCGCCGGGCAGCAGCACGTGGGCGTACTTCGCGGTTTCGTTCAGGAAGATGTCCTGCACGACGATGCATTCCATCGACGACAGCGCGGCGGCCACGTGTTGCGTGTTCGGGTCCGACTGGACGATGTCCTCGCCCTGGCAGTACAGGCCCTTGAAGCTGCCGTCGAGCGCGGCCTCGAACATGTTCGGGATGCGCAGGCCCGGTTCGGGCTGCAGCGTGGCCGACCAGGCGGCCTCGAATTGCGCACGCACGGTTGAGTCGCTGATATGACGGTAGCCGGGCAGCTCGTGCGGAAACGAGCCCATGTCGCACGAGCCCTGCACGTTGTTCTGGCCGCGCAGCGGGTTCACGCCCACGCCTTCGCGGCCCACGTTGCCGGTGGCCATCGCGAGGTTCGCGATGCCCATCACCATCGTCGAGCCCTGCGCGTGTTCAGTCACGCCGAGGCCGTAGTAGATCGCGGCGTTGCCGCCCGTGGCGTAGAGCCGCGCGGCCATGCGAACCTGCTCGGCCGGCACGCCGGTGATCGCCTCGTTCGCTTCCGGCGAATTCTCCTCGCGGGCGGCGAACGCGCGCCAATCCTCGAACGCGCGCGTCTCGCAGCGCTCGGCGATATAGGCGGCGTCGAACAGTTGCTCGGTGACGATCACGTGCGCCAGCGAGTTGATCATCGCGACGTTGGTGCCGGGGCGCAGTTGCAGGTGATGCTGGGCCTTTATGTGCGCGCTGTCGACGATGTCGATGCGGCGCGGGTCGATCACCACGAGCTTCGCGCCTTCGCGAATGCGGCGTTTCAGGCGCGAGCCGAACACCGGGTGGCCGTCGGTCGGGTTGGCGCCGATCACCACCACCACGTCGGCCTTCGCGACCGAGGCGAAGGTCTGCGTGCCGGCCGATTCGCCGAGCGTCGTCTTCAGGCCATAGCCGGTCGGCGAGTGGCACACGCGCGCGCAGGTGTCGACGTTGTTGTTGCCGAACGCGGCGCGCACCAGCTTCTGCACGAGGTAGGTTTCCTCGTTGGTGCAGCGCGACGACGTAATGCCGCCGATCGAATCGCGGCCGTATTTTTCCTGCAGCTTGCGGAATTGCGAGGCCGCGTAGTTCAGCGCCTCGTCCCAGCTCACTTCGCGCCACGGGTCGGTGATCTTCTCGCGGATCATCGGTTTCGTGATGCGGTCCTTGTGGGTGGCGTAGCCCCAGGCGAAGCGGCCCTTCACGCAGGCGTGGCCTTCGTTGGCGAGGCCGTTCTTGTGCGGCGTCATGCGCACCACCTGCGAGCCCTTCATCTCGGCCTTGAACGAGCAGCCCACGCCGCAATAGGCGCAGGTCGTCACCACCGAGTGCTCGGCCTGGCCGAGGAACGTCACGCTCTTTTCCTGCAGCGTTGCGGTCGGGCAGGCGGCCACGCAGGCGCCGCACGACACGCACTCCGATTCCATGAACGACTGGCTTTCGCCCGCCGACACGCGCGACTCGAAGCCGCGGCCCGAGATCGTCAGCGCGAACGTGCCCTGGGTTTCCTCGCAGGCGCGCACGCAGCGGTTGCAGACGATGCACTTCGACGGGTCGTAGCTGAAGTACGGGTTCGATTCGTCTTTCTTGGCCTTGAGGTGGTTGTCGCCGTCGAAGCCGTAGCGCACTTCGCGCAGGCCCACCACGCCGGCCATGTCCTGCAGTTCGCAGTCGCCGTTGGCGGGGCAGGTCAGGCAGTCGAGCGGGTGATCGGAGATGTACAGCTCCATCACGTTGCGGCGCAGGTCTTGCAGACGGTTGCTTTGCGTGCGCACCTTCATGCCGGCTTCGGCCGGCGTGGTGCACGACGCGGGGGTGCCGCGGCGGCCTTCGATTTCGACCAGGCAGAGCCGGCACGAGCCGAACGGTTCGAGCGAATCGGTGGCGCACAGCTTCGGCACGTGCACGCCGGCCTCGATCGCCGCGCGCATCACCGAGGTGCCGGCCGGCACCGTGACGGCCTGGCCGTCGATTTCGAGCGTGATGTCGGTATCGGCGTGCCGGAACGGCGTGCCGTAGTCGGTATCGTCGAACGGGTCGCGGCGTTGAGCGGCGCTCTTGCAGGCGCAGTTGCCGGAACCGCAGCCGCCCGCGGGGGCGGAGGAATCGAATGCTTGGGTGGACATGGTTGAGTCTCCTGTCAGGCCGCGGCCTTGGCGGCCGGGGTCGCGGCGCCGGCGAGGCCGAAATCTTCGGGGAAGTGATCGAGGGCCGAGATCACCGGGTAGGGCGTCATGCCGCCCATCGCACACAGCGAACCGGCCATCATCGTGTCGCAGAGGTCGCGCAGCAGGCGCACCTGCCGCTCGGACGTATCGCCGTTGCGGATTCGCGCGATCGTTTCGACGCCGCGCGTCGAGCCGATCCGGCACGGCGTGCACTTGCCGCACGATTCGTGGACGCAGAACTGCATCGCGTATTGGGCGAGGTCGGCCAGGTTCGAGGTGTCGTCGTGCAGCACGATGCCGCCGTGACCCACCACGGCGCCCACTGCCGCATAGGCTTCGTAGTCGAGCGGGATATCCCACTGATGCTCGGGCAGGTAGGTGCCGAGCGGGCCGCCCACCTGGGCCGCGCGCGCCGGCCGGCCGCTGGCCGTGCCGCCGCCGAAATCGAACAGCAGCTCGCGCAGCGTCACGCCGAACGCCAGCTCGACGAGGCCGCCCTGGCGGATGTTGCCGGCCAGTTGGAACGGCAGCGTGCCGCGCGAACGGCCCATGCCGTAGTCGCGGTAGAACGCCGCGCCGCGCGCGAAGATGATCGGCGTGGTGGCGAGCGTGATGACGTTGTTGATGACGGTCGGCTGGCCGTGCAGGCCTTGCAGCGCGGGCAGCGGCGGCTTCGCGCGCACCACGCCGCGCTTGCCTTCGAGCGATTCGAGCAGGGCGGTTTCCTCGCCACACACGTAGGCGCCGGCGCCCTTGGCCACGGCCAGCTCGAACGCGTGGCCGGAGCCGAGCACGCTGTCGCCGAGCCAGCCGGCCGCGCGGGCGCGCCCGATCGCTTCGTCGAGCGCGGCGATCGCGTGCGGGTATTCGCTGCGCACGTAGATATGGCCCTGCGTCGCGCCGGTCACGATGCCGGCGATGATCATCCCTTCGATCAGGCAGTACGGGTCGCTCTCCATCACGAGGCGGTCCGAGAACGTGCCCGAATCGCCTTCGTCGGCATTGCAGACGATGTACTTCTGCGCCGCCTTGGCCTGACGCACCGTGCGCCATTTGATGCCGGCCGGGAACGCCGCGCCGCCACGGCCGCGCAGGCCCGATTCGATCAGCTCCTCGCATGCGGCCGCGCCGTCGAGCGTCAGCGCGCGGCGCAGGCCGTCGAGGCCGCCGTGCGCGACGTAATCGTCGATCGACAGCGGATCGGTGATGCCGATGCGCGCGAAGGTCAGGCGTTGCTGCTTCTTCAGGTAGGGCAGGTCGTCGACCACGCCGACGTGCGACGGATGTGCGCCGCCTTCGAGCCAGCCGGCGTCGAACAGCGAGCCCACATCGCGTGCCGATAGATTCGCGTAGCCGACGCGGCCCGCTTCGGTCGCCACTTCCACGAGCGGTTCGAGCCAGAGCAGGCCGCGCGAGCCGTTGCGGACCAGTTCGATCGCCACGCCGCGCGCGGCGGCTTCGGCGGCAATCGCACGGGCCAGCGCCTCGGCGCCCATCGCCAGCGCGGCGGAATCGCGCGGCACGTAAATGCGGACGGGGGCTTGGCTCATGCCGGCTCCTTCGTGGTGGCTTCGGCGAGCAGCGCGTCGAAACGCGCCGGCGTCATGCGCGCGTGCGGTTCGTCGTTGATCATGGCGGCGGGCGATTGGGCGCAGAATCCGAGGCAATAGACGGATTCGAGCGCGACGTCGCCGTGATGCTCGCCGTCGATGCGGCAGCCGGTGCGCGTCTGGGCGTGCGCGACCAGCGCTTCGCCGCCGAGGCTGCGACACGCTTCGGCGCGGCACAGCTGGATCGTCACGCGCGCGGGCGGCGTGGTGTGGAAGTGGTGGTAGTAGGTCAGCACGCCGTGAACTTCGGCGCGCGACAGGTTCAGGGCTTTCGCGAGCAGCGGCACGCAGCCTTCCGGCACGTAGCCGGCTTCATCCTGAATGGCGTGCAGGATCGCGACGAGAGATTGACCGGCGCGCGCATGTCGCGAGACAAGCGCGTCCGCTGAAACGGGGGATGGGGACATCCGTGCTCCTCCAGGTCCTATATGCTCGGCTGTTTCATATGGCCGGGCACTGGCGCTGTTGTTTGATCAGGTGGGAAAGACAATATGCCGTTAGAATCCAGGTCGCAATAAGAGACGAGGTTGCATAAATGATTCGAGTCGAATGCGACACCCATCTGATCGTGCGCGACAGCGAGGGGCGTACCGCCAGCCTGTCCGACGTGGTGCCGTTGCTGGAACTGGTGGCCAGCACGGGCAGCATCGCCCAGGCGGCCGAGGCCAAGGGGCTGTCCTACCGTCACGCCTGGGGTTTGCTGCGGGCGCTGGAAGCGTGCGTCGGCGGCGCGCTGATCGAAACGGCCCGCGGCAAGGGCACCACGCTGTCCGAGCTGGGCGCGGCCGTGGTCGGGGCGCAGCGGTTGGTGGGCGAGCGGCTGGGCGGGAACTTGCGGGCGCTCGCGGCCGAGGTGGCCAGCGAACTGAACCGGCGGCTGACCCAGCACCCGGGGGCGCTGCGCATCCACGCCTCGCATGGCTATGCGGTGGCGGCGCTGGTCTCGTCGCTGGTCGACGGCCATGCGCAGGTGGACATCAAGTACCGCGAAAGCGTCGAGGCCGTGAAGGCGCTGGCGCGCGGCGAATGCGATCTGGCCGGTTTTCACCTGCCGCGCGGCATGTTCCGCGAGAACTGCGCGCAGATCTATCGGCCGTGGCTCGACGATTCGCGCCATGTGCTGATTCATCTGACGCGCCGCAAACAGGGCTTGTTCATCCCGCGCGGCAATCCGAAGGGCGTGGTGGGCCTGGCCGACCTGGCGCGCGACGACGTGCGCTTCGTCAACCGCCAGCCCGGTTCCGGCACGCGGATGCTGCTCGATCTGGCGCTGCGCGAGATCGGCGTCGATCCGGAGCGGATCAACGGCTACGCGTCGGCGGAACTGACCCACTCGGCGATCGCGGCCTTCGTCGCGAGCGGGATGGCCGATCTCGGTTTCGGCGTCGAGCCGGCCGCGCATCACTTCGGCCTCGCGTTCATTCCGGTGGTGGACGAGGATTACTACTTCGCCTGCGAGCAGGGCCGGCTCGGCGAGCCGCCGCTGGCCGATGCGCTGTCGCTGCTGCGCGACGAGCCTTACCGCGAGACGGTCGCTCGCCTCGACGGCTATGACCCGGCCGCCTGTGGCGCATTGCTGTCGGTGGCTGACGGCCTGTCGGGCGCGACTTCGGTCTGAACCCGGGCCGCGCGCCGAAACCGCCGGTAATCAAGAATCAGGCGCGGCCGGTGCACGCCGCGCCCATTTGCGCTACATTTTTCATTTAGCCAACGATCACCAGCCCACGCGCCGCCAACCCGGTGCCCAGACGTCATGAAACTCCTCGCCAATCTCGCCGCCGTCGCCGTGACGGCCGGTGTGCTGTCCGCCGTCGCCTCGCTCGCCTTCGCGCAGAATTCCCCCGGCGTGCCGGGCGGCATCCTGACCGATCAGTTTCATTTCAACGAACATCCGCAGATGCAGTTCGCGGCCTCCGCGCCGTCGAAGAAGTACCAGTCGGGCAAGCGCACGGAAGCGCGCAAGAAGGGCGACATGGGCGACCCGAACGGCTGCAACCTGCAGTGCCCGCAGGACAATTGACCGGGCGGGTGTACCGGTTCTGATGCGCGCGGGCCAGGTTCCTGGCTGCACGCAGCGTCGAGACGCCGTTTGGACGCGTCTCGGCGAATCTCCTCGTTGTTCAGTCTTTCCCTCTTCCTGTTCGCGATAATCCGCATTTCATCCCGATTTGTCGTCTGTGGCGAACGAATAAATCGATCGGGTGGCATAGGGTATCGATTTCCAGTTTCTAAATAGATCATTCCCGTGATGCGCCGGCGGCGAGCCATGAGCGATTTATTGGTCCGGGCGTTTTCGGTATCATTGCGATGCTTGAAAAATCGCAATGGGCGAGCGTTTGCACCCGCGAAAATAACATTCTCGAACCGTGAGAGACCAATGAAAACGATTCAATTTGCCGTCGCAGCGTTGTTCGCCGCGATGTTGCTTGCCGGCTGTGACAAAAGCCCCCCGCCTTCCGCCGGATCGTCTCAGCCTGCTGCCAGCCCGGTTGCGAGTGCTGGCCCGGTATCCGATTCCACGGCGCCCGCGCCGGTCGTGCAACCGGCGCCGCCTTCGCATAATTACGCGGTGAATCAGGATGGAACCTATGGATATGAGCCGGCTTTAAGCGAAGACGATATTCGCGCCGGCAAAGCCACCAAGGCACTCGTCATGATGCGTTACGTCGGTTTGAAGAATGGCAACTATGTCGTGCTGATTCTCGACAACGACAATCCGAACGTGGCGAGTCGTGTCAGCTGCCAGGCGCCTTGTAACTTCGCTAAGTCCGAGTTGATTTCGGGTGATTCGGTTTTTAAAACCGAAACGCTGCGGGTGGCGCCGAATTCATTGATCGGTGCAATGATCGAGGACGCGATGGCGGGGCAACTGACGCCGTTCGGCCAGCAGGTTCCGACGATGCCCCAGCCCGTCAACGCGGCCCCGGCACCGGCGCAGGCCTCCACGCCGGTGATCTCACAAGCACCGCCGGCACAGCCCGCCCCTGATACGCCAGACGCGGGTTCGCTCCAGCAAACGAGCTTCGATTGCTCGAAGTCGAAATCGATTCCCGAGTATCTCGTGTGTCATGACGCGGATCTTGCCGCGTCCGATCGGGATCTCGCCGGGATCTACCAGCAGGCGAAGGACGCCGTAACGGACAAGACGGCGTTTGCCGAGCGTGCGCGCAAGCAGTGGAATTTCCGCGAAAAGAACTGCCGGGACAAGGCTTGCTTGGTGTCCTGGTACGCCTATCAGAAGCGCGTCTTGACCAAGGTCGCGCAGACCGGTGACGCCAACGCCCAGGACGACAGCAACTGACACGAGGAAGCGGCGGCGGGGGCGGTCGCTGTTCCGATCGGTTGTGTGGGCCGTGCATTTTCGCCAATGCGGACGTTTGCCATGCTTGCCTGCCCGGTTTTCCCGGCCGGGTTGCAGGCCTCGCGATGTCCGCGCTGCTCACCGTTCCTCCCGGTTTTCCGTCTCGCCACTCGCACCGTTCCGACATGAATTCGTCACGAATTCATTCGTTCCGATGCGGAAAATCCGCATGTCTTGCATCATTCCGGAAATTTTCGCGCGGTGCTTCGCTTCGGCGTACATCGGTTCCGCTGGCCGGTGACGCGCCTTTTGGGCTGGTCGTAGGCTCGTGGCGATACCACGCTCCGGAGTTCGATATGTCTTTCGAGATCAACAGCGCCAGCACCAACAGTTGCAATGGCCTGGGTTCGTTGGGCGGCGCCAATTCGTCGGTGCAAAGCCAGATCATCCAGATGATCCAGCAACTCGAGAACGCGATCCATCAATTGCTCGCGCGCATCGGCAGCGGTGACGACAACAATGCCGGCGGCAGCCCGTCGGGCGCCGGGAGTGGTTCGGGCGGCGGGATGCCGCAACTCGATGCACAGCAACCGACCGCCACGGGCGGCGGCGCACCGGCCGCGGCGGCCACGCCGAGCGCTGGCGCGGGCACGCCGTCGACCGATGCCGGTTCGGGCACCTCGGCGGCGGCCGCATCGTCGAACGGTACGCCGGCCGCGGCGGCCGACGACGCCAGCACCGGCTCGTCAGGCTCGTCAGGCTCGTCGGGCGCGGCACCGGGCGCCGCGGGCATCAGCAACAACGCAGGCGGTGTGCCGCAGGCCGCCGCGACGAGCGGCGTCAGCCCCGATTCGGTCAAGGTCGTCAACACCGGCACCGGCGACGACAAGACCTTCAACGTCACCAACGACACGAACCGGCCGGAGTCGTTCACGTACTCGGTCCAGGGCCAGAACAAGGGCACCATCACGCTGCAGCCCGGCCAGACGGGCAGCTTCAAGGCCAGCTCGGCCGACATCGGCGTGCGCATCTCGCCGTCGGACGCGAACGGCAACACCAAGCCGAACGAAGTGCTGTACGAAGACGGCGGCGCCGACAACGGCCAGGGCACGGGGGCGGGCAACCCCGACATCAGCAAGGTCGACGGCAACAAGGACTTTGGCGGCAACGCCAGCAACATGACCGTCACGATGTCGGACGGCGGCAAGGCGGGCGACGGCGATGCGATCCACGCCTACGCCTACTCGACCGACGACGCGGCCTCGATGGGCCTCGCCGGCAACACCAGCAAGACCGCCAACATCGTGATGTCGAACGCCTGAGCCTCATCACTGCCCGGGGCCGAACGGCCTCGGGCGAGCGCAACGATTTCACCCCGTCGGGTTCGGCCCGGCGGGGTGAAATCGTTTTGGGGCGGCGAATCCGATGTGCGGCATCGCCCGGCGCATTGGCCGAAGCGATGGTAGGTTTTTACGTCGAGCCGGTTGCGATGGCGGCAGCGGCGAGCGAGCCTGGCCCCGGCACGCGATGCGGCCCCGCGCAGCCCCACGCTCGCCCTTGCGGCGGTGCGCTGCGTGAAGCCGAGGCGCGACAAGGCCCGCCAGCCGTGGCGTTTCGTCCGATCTGGCGCGAGCCGGCGGCCCGATTTTGGCGGGAACGAATCTGGCTCGCTCTCGATGTGATTCCACCCCGACGACCCTGGAGACGCGTGGATCTCTCTTCCGACCTGATCGTCGCCCGCCCCGAGGGGCTGTATTGCCCGGCCGGCGATTTCTACATCGACCCGTGGCGGCCCGTCGAACGCGCCGTCATCACGCATGCGCATGCGGATCACGCGCGTAGCGGGCATCGCCGCTATCTGGCTGCGCAGCCGGGCGTGGGCGTGCTGCGCTCGCGACTGCCCGATATCGACGTGCAAGCGCTGCCCTACGGCGAGACGCTGACGATCGGCGACGCGCGCGTGTCGCTGCATCCGGCCGGCCACGTGCTCGGCTCGGCGCAGGTGCGTGTCGAGCAGGCGGGGCGCGTGTGGGTGGCGTCCGGCGATTACAAGATCGAGCCCGATCCGACTTGCGCGCCGTTCGAACCGGTGCGCTGCGACACGTTCATCACCGAATCGACGTTCGGCCTGCCGATCTACCGCTGGGAGCCGGCCGCGGCGATCTTCGCGGGCATCGACGCGTGGTGGCGCCATAACGCCGCCGAAGGCCGCGCCTCGGTGCTGTTCTGCTACGCGTTCGGCAAGGCGCAGCGCGTGCTGGCCGGCATCGATCGCGGCATCGGCCCGATCTTCTGCCACGGTGCGGTCGAGCCGCTGAACCGTGCGTACCGGGAGGCGGGCGTCGATCTGCCCGACACGCGGCTCGTCAGCGAGATCCCCGCACGCGACAAGGCCGCGTTTCGCGGCGCGTTGATCGTCGCGCCGCCGTCCGCGCAGGGCAGCGCGTGGATGCGCCGCTTCGGCGACTACAGCGACGCATTCGCCTCGGGCTGGATGCGGTTGCGGGGCACGCGGCGGCGGCGCGGCGTCGATCGCGGCTTCGTGCTGTCCGATCACGCCGACTGGCCCGGGCTGCTGCACGCGATCGGCGCGACGCAAGCCGGGCGTGTGATCGTCACGCACGGCCAGATCGAGCCGATGGTGCGCTGGCTCAACGAGCAGGGGCTGGAGGCCGGCGCGTTCTCGACCGAGTATGGCGACGAGGCGGCCGAGGCGGAGGGTGCGGCTGCGCAGTTGTCTTCGCAGCCGCTGCCGTCGCAATCTGCGTCCGTGATCGGCAGCGACTCGGAGCCCGAGTCGCAAGGCGCAACGAAATCCGCTTCGCAAGGCGAGCCGCACGCCGAATCGCACGCCGAATCGCACGCCGAATCGCACGCCGAATCGCACGCCGAATCAAAATTTGCTTCGCAATCCGAACCGCAAGGCGAATTGAAATCCGCTTCGCAAGCCGACCCGCAACCCGCCCCTGTCGAGCATGCCGCGCCTTCACCGAGCCCCCGCCGATGAAACGCTTCGCGACGCTCTACGCCGCGCTCGACGCGACCACCTCCACCCACGTCAAGCTCGACGCGCTGGTCGCCTATTTCTCGGCCGCCGCGCCCGAGGACGCCGCTTGGGCCGCGTATTTCCTGGCTGGCGGCAAGCCGCGCCAATCGGTGCCGACACGCCTGCTCGCCGACTGCGCACGCGAGCGCGCCGGGCTGTCCGACTGGCTGTTCGAGGAGTCGTACCAGGCCGTCGGCGATCTGGCCGAAACCATCGCGCACGTGTTGCCGCCCGCCACGCGCGAATCGTCGCTCGGCCTTGCGCAATGGATCGAGACGCGCGTGCTGACGCTGCGCGGCATCGAGCCGGATGTCTTGCGCGCACGCCTCGTCGGTTACTGGGACGAGCTGAACTGGAACGAGCGCTTCCTGCTGACCAAGCTGATCGGCGGCGGCTTTCGCGTCGGCGTGTCGCGGCAGCTCGTGGTGCGTGCGCTTGCGGCGGTGGCGGGTGTCGATCACAAGCGGATCGCGCAGCGCATGGTCGGCTGGACCGATTCGCGACAGGCGCCCGACGCCGCGCGCTACCTGCGCCTGATCGCGCCCGAAGCCGAGGAGGGCGACGCCGCCGCGCCGCACGAAAGCGATCTCGGCCTGCCGTATCCGTTCTTCCTCGCGCATCCGTTGCAGGCCGATCCCGCCACGCTCGGCCCGATCGGCGATTGGCTCGTCGAATGGAAATGGGATGGCATCCGCGCGCAGCTCGTCAAGCGGGCGGGGCGCGTGTGGATCTGGTCGCGCGGCGAGGATCTGCTCACCGAACGCTTCCCCGAACTCGTCGCGCTCGGCGAGGCGCTGCCCGACGGCACCGTGATCGACGGCGAGATCCTTGCGTGGGAGCCGGGCGCGGCCACGCCGTTGCCATTCGCGCGCTTGCAACCTCGCATCACGCGCAAGACGCTGACCAAGCGCATCCTGGCCGATTCGCCGGCCGCGCTGCGCGCCTACGATCTGCTCGAATTGAACGGGCGCGACCTGCGCACCACGCCGCTCGTCGAGCGGCGCGCGCAACTGGAGGCGCTGGCGCGTGCGCTGTCCGCACCGAAGGCCGACGGTGTTGCCGATGCCGACGCCGTGCTGCGCCTCTCGCCGCAAGTCGTCGCGCCCGATTGGTCCGCGCTGGCCGCATTGCGCGAGGAAAGCCGCGTGCGCGGCGTCGAGGGGCTGATGCTAAAGGAGCGCGCGTCGAGCTACGGCGTCGGGCGCACCAAGGCGTCGGGCACCTGGTGGAAGTGGAAGACGGACCCGTACGCGATCGACGCCGTGCTGCTCTACGCGCAACGCGGCCACGGCCGGCGCGCGAGCCTGTACACCGACTTCACGTTCGCGGTGTGGGACGAGGCCGACGGCCAGCGCACGCTGGTGCCGTTCGCGAAGGCCTATTCGGGGCTGACCGACGAGGAGATGCGCCAGGTCGACGCGATCGTGCGGCGCACCACCATCGAAAAATTCGGTCCGGTGCGCAGCGTCACGCCGTCGTTGGTGTTCGAGATCGGCTTCGAGGGCATTCAGGCGAGCCCGCGGCACAAGTCGGGCATTGCGGTGCGGTTTCCGCGCATGTTGCGCTGGCGCACCGACAAATCGATCGATGACGCCGATACGCTCGACATGCTGAAAGGCTTCCTCGACGAGGTGCCGGCATGAGCGACGCTCAGGAGCGTATCGAACCGGGCAGCGGGGCTGCCGCCCAGGCTGCGGAGGCTGCCGAGCCGAGCAAGCCGAGCAAGCCGAGCAAGCCGAGCAAGCCGAGCAAGCCGAGCAAGCCGAGCAAGCCGAGCAAGCCGAGCAAGCCGAGCAAGCCGACCGAACCGACCGAACCGACCGAACCGACCGAACCGACCGAACCGACCGAACCGACCGAACCGATCACGCCGCCCCGCCGTGGCGCGCCGCGTGCACGCGCGATTCCGCGCACGCGCGCTGCACAGGCGCAGCACGACGCAGCCATCGCCGAAGCGTTTCATCCAACGCCGTTCGCGCCCGATGCCGCACGCGCCGCCACGCCGATCGACGAACGCATCGCCGCGTGGTTCGCCGCGCAGCGCCGTGAGCCGTTCGATTTCCAGCGCCAGATCTGGCGCGAGATCGCCCGCGGCGCGAGCGGCGTGTTGCATGCGACGACGGGCGCAGGCAAGACGTGGGCCGTCTGGATCGGCGCGCTGGCCGCGTTCGGCGGCAACCCGGCTGCCAAGGTCAACTCGGCTACCCCGTCAGGCACCCGCCGCGCCACGCTGCCCGCGCCGCTCACGGTGCTCTGGATCACGCCGATGCGTGCGCTCGCGGCCGACAGCGCCCGCGCGTTGCAAGCCGCCGTGATCGATCTGTCGGTGCCCTGGACGGTCGGCCTGCGCACCGGCGACACGCCGTCCGCCGAACGCGCGCGGCAGGACCGGCGCATGCCGTCCGCGCTCGTCACCACGCCCGAGAGCCTGTCGCTGCTGCTGAGCCGCGCCAACGCACGCGACACGCTCGCGCACCTGCGGCTGGTGGTGGTCGACGAATGGCACGAACTGCTCGGCGGCAAGCGCGGCACGCAAACCCAGCTCGCGCTCGCGCGGCTCGCCGCATGGCGGCCCGAGCTGCAGGTCTGGGGGCTGTCCGCGACGCTCGGCAACCTGCCGCTCGCCTGCGACGCGCTGCTGCACCCGGTGCGCACGCCGCGCGTGGTGGTGCGCGGCGCGGTGCCGAAGCGGCTGGTGGTCGATACGCTGATCCCCGATACCATCGAGCGCTTTCCGTGGGGCGGCCATCTCGGCACGCGCCAGGTCGGCGCGGTCGCCGACGCGATCGACGCGGTCGCCGACGCGATCGACGCGGTCGCGAGCGCGCTGGTGTTCACGAACACGCGCGCGCAGGCCGAACTCTGGTATCTGGCGCTGCTCGAACAGCGGCCCGATTGGGCCGGGCTGATCGCGCTGCATCACGGCTCGCTCGACAGGCAGGTGCGCGACTGGGTCGAACTCGGCCTGAAGGCGGGCCGGCTGAAGGCGGTGGTGTGCACGTCGAGCCTCGATCTCGGCGTCGATTTCCTGCCGGTCGATCGGGTGTTCCAGATCGGTTCGCCGAAGGGCGTCGCGCGCCTCATGCAGCGCGCCGGCCGCTCGGGCCACGCACCGGGCCGCACGTCGCGCGTGACTATCGTGCCGACCCACGCGCTCGAACTGGTCGAGGCCGCCGCCGCACGCGAGGCGATCGGCGAGGGGCGCATCGAGGCGCGCGAGATGCCGGTGAAACCGCTCGACGTGCTGGTCCAGCATCTCGTGACGGTGGCGATCGGCGGCGGCTTCACGCGCGACGCGATGCTGGCCGAGGTGCGCAGCGCCTACGCATACCGCGACCTGAGCGACGCCGAGTTCGACTGGGCGCTCGCGTTCGTGGAGCGCGGCGGCGGCTCGCTCGGCGCGTATCCCGACTATCACCGCGTGGCGGCCGATGACGACGGCGTCTACCGCGTGCCGCGCGACGAACTCGTGCGCCGCCATCGCAACAACATCGGCACGATCGTCGGCAACGCGACGATGCAGGTCGCGTTCCTGTCGGGCGGACGGATCGGTGCGATGGAGGAAGCGTTCGTGTCGCGGCTGAAGCCGGGCGACGTGTTCATGTTCGGCGGCCGCGCGCTCGAACTGGTGCGCGTGCGCGACATGACCGCATACGTGAAGCGCGCCACGTCCACGCGCGGCGCGCTGCCGCAATGGGCCGGCAGCCGGATGCCGCTGTCGTCCGAGCTGGCCGACGCGGCGCTCGTGATGCTCGCCCGTGCCGGCGACGGCATCTACGACGAGCCGGAGATGCGCGCGGTGCGGCCGCTGCTCGAATTGCAGGCGAACTGGTCGGCGTTGCCGGCGCCCGGTGTGCTGGTGGCCGAAGCGATCCGCACGCGCGAGGGCCATCACTTCTTCTGCTATCCGTTCGCCGGCCGCACCGCGCATGTCGGGCTCGGTTCGCTGATCGCGTGGCGCGTCGCGCGCGAGCGGCCGAGCACGTTCTCGATCTCGATGAACGATTACGGCTTCGAGCTGCTGTCCGCGCAGCCGTTCGACTGGCGCGCGCTGATCGACGGCGGCCTGTTCTCCACCGACGACCTGGCGCACGACATCCTCGCGAGCCTGAACGCGTCGGAGCTGTCGGCGCGGCGTTTTCGCGAGATCGCGCGCGTTTCGGGGCTGGTGTTCCAGGGGCATCCGGGGCAGCAGAAGAGCGCCCGGCAATTGCAGGCGTCGAGCGGTTTGTTCTACGAAGTATTTCGCAAGCACGACAGCGGCAATCTGCTGCTCGCGCAGGCCGACGAGGAGGTGCGGGTGCAGGAACTCGAACTGGGCCGGATGCGCGCCGCGCTCGAACGGATGGGCGCGAGCCGGCTGGCGTTGAGCACACCGAAGAAACCGACGCCGTTCGCGTTCCCGCTGATCGTCGGGCGGTTGCGCGAGAAGGTGACGACCGAGACGCTCGCCGAGCGCGTCGCGCGGATGCTCGCCGATCTGGAAAAGGCCGCCTCGCGCGGCGCACGCGGAGGCGGGCCATGAAGGCCGACGCGCTGACCATCGACCTGCACGGCCACGCGCTCGTGCTGACCGCGCAACGGGCCGCGTTCGATCCGGCGCGCGGCTGCCTGTTCGTGGCCGATGCGCATCTCGGCAAGGACGCCGTGTTTCGCGCGCGCGGCATTCCGGTGCCGGCCGGCTCGACCAACGAAACCTTCGCGCGACTCGATCGGCTGATCGCCACCTATCTGCCCGAGACGATCGTGTTTCTCGGCGATCTGCTGCACGCGCGCGAATCGCATGCCGACGACATGCTGACGCCGCTGCGTGCCTGGCGGCGCGCGCATCGCGGCTTGCGGCTCGTGCTGGTGGAGGGCAATCACGACCGGCACGCGGGCGAACTCGCGGCGGAGTTCGAGGTGGAAACGGTGGCCGGCCCGTATCGGCTCGGGCCGTGGGCGCTGTGCCATCACCCGCGGGAAGTCGATGGCGCCTATGCGCTGGCCGGCCACGAGCACCCGATGCTGCGCCTGTCGGGACGCGGCGATCATGCGCGGCTGCCGTGCTTCCGGTTCGGTGAGCGGCTCGGCGTGCTGCCGGCGTTCGGCGCGTTTACTGGTGGCTACGACATCGGCACGGCGCGCTCGCGCGACCGGCTCTACGTGATCGGCGGTGATCGCGTGTTTCGCGTCGGGCCTTGAGGCGTTGCGCTATACGGCGACGAGGTCCGCCGCAAGCGCGCCGAGCCGGGCGATCGCGCGCTCCAGCTCGGGGCGCCAGCGGTAACCGGCATTGACGCGCAGGCAGTCGTCGAACGCGCCGTCGATGCCGAACAGGTGCCCGGGCGCCACGCCGATCCCTTCGGCACGCGCCCGCTCGAACAACGCACGTGTGCTGGGCTTGCGCGCGCCGTGTCCCGGCAATTGCACCCACAGCACGAACCCGCCGGCCGGCTCGCTGACGCTCGTGCCCGCCGGGAAGTGCCCCAGGATCGCCTCGCGCAAGCTGTGCTGCTGCGACTGGAGGGCCGCCTTGAGCCGCCGCAGGTGCAGCGCATAACCGCCGCTCGCGAGCAGGTCGGCCACCACGGCCTGCTGCAATTCGGCGGTGGCCATGCTCGTCGTGAACTTGAGCGCCTTGACGCGCTCGGTGTAGCGGCCGGCCGCGATCCAGCCAAGCCGCAGGCCGGGGCACAGGCTCTTCGAGAAGCCGCCGCACAACAGCACGTTGCCGGCCGTGTCGAACGCGCGCACCGGGCGAGGCCGCGTATTGCCGAAGCAGACGTCGCCGAAGATGTCGTCCTCGATCAGCGGGATGCCGCGCACGGCCAGCAGGTCGACCAGCGCGCGCTTGGCGGCGTCCGGCGCGACGCTGCCGACCGGGTTGTTGCCGTTCGCGATGGTGACTACCGCCTTGACCGGCGCGCGGTCGAGCGCCTCGGCCAGTGCGGCCAGATCCATGCCGTCGCGCGGCGCGCACGGGATCGGCAGCACGGTCAGTTCGAGTGCGCGCAGCATCTGCAGCAGTCCGAAGTAGGTCGGCGATTCGACCGCCACCACGTCGCCGGGCCGCGTGACCGCGCGCAGCGCGAGGTTCATCGCCTCGACGCAGCCGTTCGTGACGATCAGTTCGTCCGGGTCGAGCTCGCACGCGTATTGCATCGCCTGGCGCGCGATCCCGCGGCGCAGTTCGGGGTAGCCGGTGCCGCGCACGTAGGCGCCGAGCAGGTCCTGGTGGCGATACGCGAGGCGGCGCAGCAGCACGCCGAAGCGCTCGACCGGATACAGCGAGGGCTCGCCGGCCGCCAGATCGAGCTGGAATTCGCACGGCGCGCCGACCATCGCCAGGTGGTCGCGCGCCTGGGCGTCGAGTTCCGGCAGCGGCGCGGCCCAGCGTGTGGCGCGGATGACATCGGCGGCGGGCGTGGCCACGTAATAACCCGAGCGCGGCCGCGCGCGGATCGCGCCCTCGGCTTCGAGCCAGCGCAGCGCTTGCAGGGCGGTCGTCACGCTGACGC
>NZ_BAAILN010000044.1:448476-458790 GCF_054589155.1 Burkholderia sp. 3C | reverse complement strand
CCGCCGGCAGGCGGCTGCCGTCGGCGAGGCCGGCCTGCGCGATGCCGTCGCGCAGTTGCCGGCCGAGTTGCTGATATAGCGGGAGCGGGGCGGAAGCGTCGGGCATCGTCGAGGTGTCGGGCGTGGCGTGGCGGTCGTGCGAATCTGTTATGTAACAGATCGCGCGCTGTTGTGTATAGGCGCACGAGGGGGCGGGTGACACCATCGGTGCTCGTTCCCGGTGCCATGGTGCCGGGCATCACCGACAGCGCGACTCGCGAGGACCCCATCATGAAAGCCGACAACTTCTCTTTGCCACGCTACGTCGACCGGATCGGCTACCACGGCCCGTTGGCGGCCGACAGCGCGACGCTGGCCGCGCTGATGCGCCATCAATTGTTCGCCGTGCCGTTCGAGAACCTCGACGTGCAGGCGCGGCGCCATGTGTCGCTGGTGCCGGAGGCAATCGTCGAGAAGATCGTCGAACGGCGGCGCGGCGGCTATTGCTACGAGGTGAACGGGCTGTTTGCGATGGCGCTCGACGCGCTCGGCATTCCTTATCGCTTCGTCGCCGCGCGGCCGATGTTCTACCCGGTGCGCCGGCCGAAGACGCACATGGCGGTCGTCGCGACCGTCGACGGCGCCGACTGGCTGTGCGATCTCGGTTTCGGCAGCTACGGGATTCGCGCGCCGATGCGGCTCGATCGCCTCGGCATCGAGATCGCGCAGGACGCCGATACGTTCCGGCTCGACGATGCCGGCGCGGACGGCTACCTGCTGCGCGCGCTCGTGAACGGCGAGTGGGCCAGCCAGTACGCGTTCGATCTGTCGCCACAGGAGTGGGTCGATTTCGCACCGGCCAACCATCTGAATTCGACGCATCCGGATGCGGTGTTCGTGCAGCGGCTGGTGGTCGTGCGCTTCGACGCGCGCGGGCGCACGATCCTGTTCGGCGATTCGCTGAAGACCATCGCGGATGGCGTCGTCACGCAGCGCACGCTCGGGCGCGACGAAACGGCGGCCGTGTTGCGGCAGACGTTCGGCCTGGAGGCGGAGCCGGAGGCCGTGGCGGGCTGACGTCACGCGGTGGACGGGGAGGGACGCGGCCGACGGATCGACAGACGCCCGCCAATCCCGGACAATACGCGGCCCTTCTCACGCACCCGCCCGACACAGGCCAGATGACTTTCGACAAGTGGATCCTCGCGGTAACGCTCGGCTGCGCCGCGCATGCCGCCTCGGCGGCCGGTTACGGCTTCTCGCTGACCTCGCGGCAAGACTGCCCGGGCCTCGACCGTTTCACGTCGGACCATCGCGTCGGCGACGTCATGACCGAGCTGCGTGCGCTGCCGCACGACGTCGAGGATGCCAACCCGGCCAACCAGAGCGCCTGCACGCCGCACTACGGCGCTTATCTGCAGAGTTCGAAATCGGGGCCGAGCTGCCGAATCTTCGGCGACGACGCGCTCGGCGTGGCGCTGTTCGGCATGGAGGATTCGCAGACGAAAAGCCTGATGGGCAACGGCGCGCTGCTGTATTTCCTGGCCGATGCGGCCGGCGCCCCGGAGCGCGTGGCCAAGCGCCTGCGCGCCGAAGGCTTCACCCGCTTGCCGGACGCCGATTACCCGAGCCTGATCGGCCGCAAGCTCACGGCGAGCGAGCAGCTCGACATCTATCGCAAGGGCGACCTGCTGGTCACGCTCAATCGCGACCTCAAGCAGCATCGCCTCTCGGCGATGATCTCGGATCGCTCGATGCTCCAGGTCGTGAATCGCGACGAGGCAAGCTGCGCCAAGTGAGGCGCGCATCGCGCTGGCGATGCGCAATAAAAAACCCGCGAAGCCTGACGCTGCGCGGGTTTTTTGTTGCTGCGGGCTGCGGGTACAGCCGGGATGTTGGGTGGTGGAGACGGCGGGAATCGAACCCGCGTCCAGAAGCGGTCCACGACCAGTTCTACATGTTTAGTTCTATCTTTTGATTTAACCGCCACGTCGCGGACGAACACGCTACGAGACGGCGATCCACTAAATTTTCGACCCTACCGTCGTGGCGCCGGCAGGACTTAACTGACGTAAATGACCTCTGTCGGTATTGCTACCGGTCTTGCGACACTAGCCCGTCAGTGAACTAGGCAGAGGACGGCGGCCGTTAGGCTGCCAGTGCGAACGTATCGTCGTTTGCAGTTACGATTTTCCCATTGATTAACGAGGTGACGGGTCCTCGACATGCCCTAGCCGCTTCGCAACCCCTGTCGAAACCAGGTCGCCCCCACGGACCTGACATTATAGCGCAACATTGCGCAGAAGCTCGCGCAGCGCGTCGGTCGTGGCGGCCAGATGCTGCGCCTGCCAGTCGGCCGGCGCCACGCCGTCGCCGCAATAGCCGAACGCGGCGGCGATGGTGGCCATGCCGGCCGCCGTGCCCGCCTGGATGTCACGCAGGTCGTCGCCCACATACACGATCCGCTCCGGCGCGATGTTCATCAGCCCGGCCGCATGCAGCAGCGGGGCCGGGTGCGGTTTCGCGTGCGCGGTGGTATCGCCGCAGACCACGCACGCCGCGCGCGGCGTGAGCCCCAGCAGCGCCACCAGCGGCTCGGTCAGGCGCGTGGCCTTGTTGGTCACGATGCCCCAGCGCACGCCGCGCGCATCGAGTTCGTCGAGCAACGCGGCGATGCCGGGGAACAGCACGGTCTTCAGGCAGATCGCGGCCGCGTAATTGGCCAGGAACTCGATGCGCATCGCCTCGTAATCGGGCGCGTCCGGCTTGATGCCGAAGCCGCCGCCCAGCAGCCCGCGCGCGCCGGCCGAGGCCAGCGGGCGCAGCAAGTCGAGCGGCGTTTCGGGCAGGCCGCGCTCGCGCTGCATCTTGTGGACGGCACCGGCCAGATCGGGCGCGGTATCGGCGAGCGTGCCGTCGAGATCGAACAGCACCGCATCGCAGGCGGCGAGATTCGGCAAGGCAGGCGTGGCGGACGGGGAGGGAGACGTGCTCATGCGGTCGGACGAAATCGGAATGGGCGCTTACGCGTGACGGCGGCAGGCGACGATATAGTTCACGTCGGCATCGTTCGACAGCGAGAAGCGCTTGCCGAGCGGGTGATAGGTGATGCCACGGATTTCCGCGATATGCAGGTCGGTGGCGCGGATGAAGCCGGCCAGCTCGGACGGCTTGATGAAGCGCGCGTAATCGTGCGTGCCCTTGGGCAGCAGTTGGGCGATGTATTCGGCGCCGATCACGGCCAGCAGGTAGGCCTTCACGTTGCGGTTCAGCGTGGAGAAGAACACCCAGCCGCCCGGCTTCACGAGCGCCGAGCAGGCGGCCACCACGCCGGCCGGCGACGGCACGTGCTCGAGCATTTCCATGCAGGTCACCACGTCGTAGCTGCCCGGTTCGCGTTCGGCGATGGCTTCGGCGGCAATCGCTTCGTAGTCCACCGTCACGCCGCTTTCGAGGCTGTGCAGATCGGCCACGCCGAGCGCTTCGATCGACAGGTCGATGCCTTTGACCTGCGCGCCGAGGCCGGCCATCGATTCGGACAGGATTCCGCCGCCGCAACCGATGTCGAGCACGCGCTTGCCGGCCAGGTGTGCATGCGAGTCGATCCAGCCCAGCCGCACCGGGTTGAGGTCGTGCAGCGGCTTGAACTCGGCGTTCGGATCCCACCACTTGTGGGCGAGATCGCTGAATTTCTGTAGTTCGTGCGGGTCGGCGTTGGTCATGTCGTCAAGCGGATAACGCGTAGAGGGAGCGAGCCCCGAGTATATAAGCGGTGCGCCATGGCTGCCAGCAAGTGGCCGGCGGCGGGGCGCCACAATGAAAAAGCCCCGCCGAGGCGGGGCTTCAAGGCTGCGGTAACCCGAGAGGTTACTGCCGACCCATTTACTGCTGCACTTGCTGCGTACCGACCACTTCGACTTCCACGCGGCGGTCCGGAGCCAGGCACGAGATGAGCTGCTTGCGGTTGCGTTGGTTGCAACCCGTCGTGACCGGATTGCGCTTGCCCTTGCCTTCCGTGTAGACCTTGCTCGACTCGACGCCCTTGCTGACCAGGTACGACTTGACAGCTTGCGCGCGACGCAGCGACAGACGGTCGTTGTACTTGTCCGAACCGATACGGTCCGTGTAGCCCGTTGCGACCACGACTTCGATGTTCATGCCCTGGATCTTGGCAGCCAGCTCGTCGAGCTTTTGCTTGCCCAGCGGCTTCAGCGTTGCCTTGTCGAAGTCGAACAGCGCATCGGCTTGATACGTGATCTTCTGGCTCGTGATGGCCGGTGCTACAACCGGCGGGACCGGCGTCGGCGCTGCGGCTTGCGTCACCAGTGCGCCATCGCACTTTGCGTTTGCCGTTGCCGGCGTCCAGAACGCATCGCGCCAGCAAAGCTCGTTCGTGCCGTTCATCCACACGTACTCGCCCGTGCCATTCACCCAGTTGTCATTCACGGCTTGTCGCGATGCCGGCACCGATTGGGCCGATGCGGATGCAGCCACTACTGCGGTAGCTGCAATGAACGCGAGCTTTGAAAATTTATTCATATTTCTCCTCTCGAAATTGAGATTACCGCAGGTTTACTGCGAGCTTGATGACGTTGACAAGTCATACATTGCTCGGAGTATAGCATTGGTGCGGCACAAAAAACGGGGCCCCGCTCCCTTGGGGCGGCGTCTGAATGTCAGTGCTTCGGCATTTTGCCATATCGTTCCCGTCCGGCGAAAAAAAACTCCCCATCGGATTGATGGCCTTCGGGGTTGTGGTTCCTGTGCAACATCTGCTGCAGGATGTTGCACTAATTGTCAAGAATAACCTGTTCGAGGTACACGCTTTCGACACAATCTTCGTTTTTCCTGCACATTCGGGGCCGCGCGCAAACGGACGATGATGATCGTGCGCGATGGCGCGGGTGTGTCGGCGGCGAACCGCAAAAACGGGGTGTGCCGACCGTCCGGCGGACCCGCTCGATCCGGCCCCGGCATGCTGCGAGGCTGCGGCGAATTTTCGCCATATACATATAGTGGGGGTGGCGAGTTTCGGTGCGGTTTTGCCGCATGATAGAATCGCACGTTGCGTCGTGACCACGGCGTTTACGCGAAAGGCGGTCCCGTCTTCGCTCCGAAACGATACGGATACATGGATCAATTCGCCAAAGAGACTCTGCCCATCTCCCTAGAGGAGGAAATGCGCCGTTCGTATCTCGATTACGCGATGAGCGTGATCGTCGGACGTGCCCTCCCGGATGTCCGCGACGGCCTGAAGCCCGTGCATCGGCGCGTGTTGTTCGCGATGCACGAACTGAACAACGACTGGAACCGGGCCTACAAGAAGTCGGCGCGTATCGTCGGCGACGTGATCGGTAAATACCATCCGCACGGCGACAGCGCGGTATACGAAACCATCGTCCGGATGGCGCAGGATTTCTCGCTGCGCTACATGCTGGTCGACGGCCAGGGCAATTTCGGTTCGGTCGATGGCGACAATGCCGCCGCGATGCGTTACACCGAAATCCGCATGGCGAAGATCGGTCACGAGTTGCTGATCGACATCGACAAGGAAACGGTCGATTTCGCGGCGAACTACGACGGCAGCGAAAGCGAGCCGACCATTCTGCCCGCGCGCATGCCGAACCTGCTGATCAACGGCTCGTCGGGCATCGCGGTCGGCATGGCGACCAACATTCCGCCGCACAACCTGTCCGAAGTCGTCGACGCCTGCCATTTCCTGCTGGCCAACCCGCAGGCCACGATCGACGAACTGATCGAAATCATCCCGGCCCCGGATTTCCCGACGCGCGGCATCATTTATGGTGTCGCCGGCGTGCGCGACGGCTATCGCACGGGCCGTGGCCGCGTCGTGATGCGCGCGGCCACGCACTTCGAGGAAATCGATCGCGGCCAGCGCATGGCGATCATCATCGACGAGCTGCCGTACCAGGTGAACAAGCGCTCGCTGCTCGAGCGCATCGCCGAGCTCGTCAACGAGAAGAAGCTCGAAGGCATTTCGGACATCCGCGACGAGTCCGACAAGAGCGGCATGCGCGCCGTGCTCGAACTGAAGCGCGGTGAAGTGCCCGAGGTCGTGCTGAACAACCTCTACAAGTCCACGCAGCTCCAGGACACCTTCGGCATGAACATGGTCGCGCTCGTCGACGGCCAGCCGAAGCTGCTGAACCTCAAGGAGATGCTGGTCTGCTTCCTCGCGCATCGCCGCGAGGTGCTGACGCGGCGCACCATCTACGAACTGCGCAAGGCGCGCGAGCGTGGCCACGTGCTTGAAGGCCTGGCCGTCGCGCTGGCCAACATCGACGATTTCATCGAGCTGATCAAGGCTGCGCCGACGCCGCCGATCGCCCGCCAGGAACTGATGGCGCGTTCGTGGGATTCGTCGCTGGTGCGCGAGATGCTGGCGCGCGCCGAAACCGACAACGCCGCGGCCGGCGGTCGCGAGGCCTACCGTCCGGAAGGGCTGAACCCGAGCTTCGGGATGCAGGCGGACGGCCAGTACCACCTGTCCGAAACGCAGGCTCAGGAAATTCTGCAGATGCGTCTGCAGCGCCTGACCGGCCTCGAACAGGACAAGATCATCGGCGAGTACCGCGAGGTGATGTCCCAGATCGCCGACCTGCTCGACATCCTGGCTCGCCCCGAGCGGATCACCGCGATCATCGTCGAAGAGCTGACGGCCGTGAAGGCGGAGTTCGGCGATGCACGCCGCTCGCGCATCGAACTGAATGCCACCGAGCTGAACACCGAGGATCTGATCACGCCGCAGGACATGGTCGTGACCATGTCGCACGCCGGCTACGTGAAGTCGCAGCCGCTGTCCGAATACCGTGCGCAGAAGCGCGGCGGTCGCGGCAAGCAGGCCACGCAGATGAAGGAAGACGACTGGATCGAGACGCTGTTCATCGCGAACACACACGATTACATCCTGTGCTTCTCGAATCGCGGCCGCGTGTACTGGGTCAAGGTCTACGAAGTGCCGCAAGGCTCGCGCAACGCGCGCGGCCGCCCGATCGTCAACATGTTCCCGCTGCAGGACGGCGAGAAGATCAACGTCGTGCTGCCGGTGCGCGAATTCTCGGCCGACAAGTTCGTGTTTATGGGCACCTCGCTCGGCACCGTCAAGAAGACGCCGCTCGAAGCGTTCAGCCGTCCGCTGAAGAAGGGCATCATCGCGGTCGGCCTCGACGAAGGCGATTTCCTGATCGGCGCGGCGATCACCGATGGCGAGCACGACGTCATGCTGTTCTCCGATTCGGGCAAGGCGGTGCGCTTCGACGAAAACGACGTGCGTCCGATGGGCCGCGAGGCGCGCGGCGTGCGCGGCATGCAGCTCGAGGATGGCCAGCAGGTCATCGCGATGCTGGTGGCCGGCGGCGAAGAGCAATCGGTGCTGACCGCCACGGAAAACGGTTTCGGCAAGCGCACGCCGATCACCGAATACACGCGTCATGGCCGCGGCACGAAGGGCATGATCGCGATCCAGACCTCCGAGCGCAACGGCAAGGTGGTCGCCGCGACGCTGGTCGAGCCGGAAAGCGAAATCATGCTGATCACCACCGCGGGCGTGCTGATTCGCACGCGCGTGTCGGAGATCCGCGAGATGGGGCGCGCCACGCAAGGTGTTACACTCATCAGTCTCGATGAGGGCACCAGGCTGTCGGGCTTGCAGCAGATCGCCGAGGCGGACGCGGACACTGAAATCGACGCGGAAGACGCACCGGATTCCGAAGGCGACGAGGCCTGATCCAGCGGCTGCCGGCCGTCGGGAGCGCGCTGCAAGGCAGCCGGTCCCGGCGGTGCAACTATCGTTCATATTTCCAAGAGGGAGTGATGATGCAAAAACAATTCAAGCAACTGGTCCTGCTGGCAGCCATCGTGCCGACGTTCGCCATGGCGCAATCGCTGTCGAGCCAGGCGCCGGCTGCTTCGGCTGCTCCGGCCCCGATCGACGCTGACAAGAAGGCGGCTATTTCCGACCTGCTGAGCGCCATCGATGCACCGAAGCTGGTCGGCGCGATCGCGAACAGCGCGGAAATGCAATCGAAGCAGCTCGTTCCGGCGATCCTGTCGGACGCGCTGTCGGAGAACAAGACGCTGACCGACGCACAAAAGCAGGCTGCTGTCCCGACGCTGCAAAAGAACGCAGTGCAAAAGCTGGTTGACGGCGCAGGCAAGGTGTTCGACACGCAAAACTTCAAGAGCGACGCGATACAAGCTCAGTACGACGCCTATGCGAAGTACTACAGCACCTCGGAAATCAAGGATCTGACGACGTTCTACAAGAGCCCGACGGGCCGCAAGTTCATCCAGGTCCAGGACCAGGTTGGCCGCGATGTCGTCAACGGTCTGATGCAAAAGTACATGCCGCAAGCGATCAAGGCGACCCGCGACCAGGCCGACAAGGAAGTCGCGTCGGTCAAGCCGGGCAAGTAAGCACGCGTTTCGCCCCCGCCGGCGCACCCGTGTCGGTTTGGCGGGGCGGCAATGTCGGTGCGATAATGGCCGTTTGCGCGCGAGCGCAAGCGGCCATTCCTTTTCCGGCGCGGTATCCGGCCTCATCCGGGCGCGCCGTGCTTCTCCCGAGGTTTACGATGCGCGTGTTTAATTTCTCCGCCGGCCCCGCGGCCATGCCCGAGGACGTGCTGCGTCAAGCGGCCGACGAGATGCTCGACTGGAACGGCAGCGGCATGAGCGTGATGGAAATGAGCCATCGCGGCCGTGAATTCACGTCGATCCACGAAGCGGCGCTGGCCGACGTGCGCGAGCTGCTCGCCATCCCGAGCAATTACCGCGTGTTGTTCCTGCAGGGCGGCGGGATCGCCGAAAACGCCATCGTGCCGATGAACCTGCTCGGCGCGCGGCAGACGGTCGATTTCGTCGTGACCGGCTCGTGGTCGCAGAAGTCGTTCAAGGAAGCGCAGAAATACGGCACGCCGCATCTGGCTGCAACCGGTCGCACCGAAGACGGCTTCACGCGTGTGCCGGCCTTCTCGGAATGGCAGATGTCGGCCGATCCGGCCTACGTGCATCTGTGCAGCAACGAAACGATCGACGGCGTCGAGACGTTCGACATTCCCGACACCGGCCGCGTGCCGCTCGTCGCCGATGTCTCCTCGCATATCCTGTCGCGCCCGATGGATGTCTCGAAGTACGGCGCGCTGTTCGGCGGCGCGCAAAAGAACATCGGCATGGCCGGCGTCACGCTCGTGATCGTGCGCGACGACCTGCTCGATCGCGCGTTGCCGGTGTGCCCGTCCGCGTTCGAATGGAAGACGGTCGCCGCCAACAATTCGATGTACAACACGCCGCCCACCTACGCGATCTACATCGCCGGCCTCGTGTTCAAGTGGCTGAAGGCGCAGGGCGGCCTCACCGCGATCGAGGCGCGCAACGTCGAGAAGGCGGCGCTGCTGTACGACACCATCGATTCGAGCAGTTTCTATCTGAACAAGGTCGAGAAGGGCGCGCGCTCGCGCATGAACGTGCCGTTCTTTCTCGCCGACGAAACGCGTAACGAAGATTTCCTTGCCGGCGCGAAAGCGCGCGGGCTGCTGCAGCTCAAGGGCCACAAGTCCGTTGGCGGCATGCGGGCGTCGATCTACAACGCGGTGCCGCTCGCGGGCGTCCAGGCGCTCGTCGAGTACATGAAGGATTTCGAGCGCTCGCAGGCCTGAGGCCGCCAGCGTTCATCAAGCAAGCCTAACGAGCATGGACGACGAACTCAATTCCCGCCTCAAACCGCTGCGCGAGCGCATCGATGCGATCGATACGCAACTGATCGCGCTGCTGAACCAGCGCGCTGCAGTTGCGCTCGAAGTCGGCGAAGTCAAGAAGGAATTCAACGCGCCGGTGTTTCGCCCCGAGCGCGAGCAGCAGGTGATCGCGCGTCTGCAGGACATGAGCGCGGGCCCGCTGGCCGGTGAGCACATCAATGCGATCTGGCGCGAGATCATGGCCGCCAGCCGCGCGCTCGAAAAAACCATCCACGTCTCGTTCCTCGGGCCGATCGGCACCTACAGCGAACAGGCGATGTTCGAGTATTTCGGCCAGTCGATCGAAGGGCTGCCGTGTCCGTCGATCGACGAGGTGTTCCGCGGTGTCGAAGCCGGCGCGTCGGAGTTCGGCATCGTGCCGGTCGAGAATTCGTCCGAAGGCGCGGTGTCGCGCACGCTCGACCTGCTGCTGCATACGCAACTGCTGATCGGCGGCGAGCTGTCGCTGCCGATTCATCACAATTTGATGTCGCGGGCCGGCACGCTCGACGGCGTGAAGCGCGTCTGCGCGCATCCGCAGGCGCTGGCGCAGTGTCAGCGCTGGCTGGCCGCGAACGCG
>NZ_BAAILN010000044.1:438564-448344 GCF_054589155.1 Burkholderia sp. 3C | reverse complement strand
CGCGGCGATCGCCGGCGATCGCGCGGCGCTGCATTACGGCCTGCAGATCGCCTACTCGATGATCCAGGACGATCCGCACAACCGCACCCGCTTCGTCGTGATCGGCAAGGCGCCGACCGGGCCCAGCGGTTGCGATCAGACCTCGTTGATCGTCTCGGTGAAGAACGAGCCGGGCGCCGTGTTCAAGCTGCTCGAACCGCTCGCACGGCACGGCGTGTCGATGACGCGCTTCGAATCGCGGCCGGCGCGCGTCGGCACCTGGGAGTACTACTTCTACATCGACATCGAAGGCCACCGCGACAGCGAGCAGGTGGCGGCGGCGTTGACGGAACTGGGCGGCAAGGCCGCGTTCCTGAAGGTCCTCGGTTCGTACCCGCGCGCACGCTGACGCGCCGCGGCTTTGCCCGCGTGTGCCGCGACGCAAGGCCGTTCGTTCATTTCGCGCGTGGGCTGGTGCCCGCGCGTTTTTACCAGGCGGCTGCCGTGTCTGACTTTTCGTTCAACAAACTGGTGGTGTTCGGCGTCGGCCTGATCGGCGGCTCGCTCGCCCGCGCGCTGCGCGAGCGCGGCACCGTGCAGGCCGGCCGCGTGATCGGTGTGGGCCGCTCGCCCGCCTCGGTCGAACGCGCCCGCGAGCTCGACGTGGTCGATGCCATCGCCGCGCTCGATGACGACGCGCAACTGCGCGCCGCGCTCGATGGCGCCGACGTGGTGCTGCTGGCCGTGCCGGTCGCGCAAACCGGCCCGCTGCTCGCGCGCATCGCGCCGTTCCTCGATCCGGCCACGATCGTGACCGACGCCGGCAGCACCAAGTCGGACGTGGTCGCTGCCGCGCGCGAGGCGCTCGGCGCGCGAATCGCGCAGTTCGTGCCGGCCCACCCGATCGCCGGGCGCGAATCGAGCGGCGTCGAGGCCGCGCTGCCCGATCTGTATGTCGGCCGCAACGTCGTGATCTGTGCGCTGCCCGAGAACGCGCCGGCGTCGGTCGCGCGCATCGAGTCGATGTGGCAGGCCACCGGCGCCGTGGTCCGCACCATGGCGCCCGAGCAGCACGATCGCGTGTTCGCGGCCGTCAGCCATCTGCCGCACGTGCTGTCGTTCGCCCTGGTCGAGCAGATCCTCGGCGAATCGGATGCGGAACTGAAATTCTCGTTCGCGGCCGGCGGGTTTCGCGATTTCACGCGGATCGCCGCATCGAGCCCCGAAATGTGGCGCGATGTCTGCGTGGCGAACCGTGCGGCGTTGCTCGACGAACTCGACGCCTACACGCAGGTGCTCGGGCGCTTGCGCGCGGCCATCGACGCCGGCGACGGCGCGGCGCTCGAAGCCGTGTTCGTCCGTTCGCGCGCCGCGCGCACGGCCTGGCAGGAGCGCGGCGGCAAGCCGGCTGCCGGCCCCGTTCAGTCTTAACCGGATCTCTACAGGCTTCATATGGAATTCCTCGATCTCGGCCCGTATTCCCGCGCGTCGGGCACGGTCCGTCTGCCCGGCTCCAAGAGCATCTCGAACCGCGTGCTGCTGCTGGCCGCGCTGTCCGAGGGCGCCACGACGATCACCAACCTGCTCGATTCCGACGACACGCGCGTGATGCTCGCGGCGCTCGGCACGCTTGGCGTGCCGCTCGAGCGCGACGGCGACACCTGCGTGGTAACCGGTACGGGCGGCGCGTTTCCGGTCAAGACCGCCGACCTGTTCCTCGGCAACGCCGGCACGGCGGTGCGCCCGCTGACCGCCGCGCTGGCCGTCAACGGCGGCGATTACCGCGTGCACGGCGTGCCGCGCATGCATGAACGGCCGATCCGCGATCTCGTCGACGGGCTGCGCCAGATCGGCGCCGCGATCGACTACGAGCAGAACGAAGGCTATCCGCCGCTGCGCATCCGCCCGGCCGCGATTGCCGTCGATGCGCCGATCCGCGTGCGCGGCGACGTGTCGAGCCAGTTCCTGACCGCGCTGCTGATGACGCTGCCGCTGGTCGGCACGCCGGGCGGCGCGAGCGTCGTCGAGATCGACGGCGAACTGATCTCGAAGCCCTATATCGAGATCACCATCAAGCTGATGGCGCGCTTCGGCGTGACGGTCGAGCGCGACGGCTGGGCGCGTTTCACGGTGCCGGCCGCGCGTTACCGCTCGCCGGGCACGATCATGGTCGAGGGCGACGCCTCGTCGGCCTCGTATTTCCTCGCTGCGGGCGCGCTGGGCGGTGGCCCGTTGCGCGTCGAGGGCGTGGGCCGCGCCAGCATCCAGGGCGACGTCGGCTTTGCGGCCGCGCTGATGCAGATGGGCGCCAACGTGTCGATGGGCGACGACTGGATCGAAGTGCGCGGCATCGGCCACGATCACGGCCGGCTCGAACCGATCGACATGGATTTCAACCTGATACCCGATGCGGCCATGACGATCGCGGTGGCCGCGCTGTTCGCCGACGGCCCGAGCACGCTGCGCAACATCGCGAGCTGGCGCGTCAAGGAAACCGACCGGATCGCCGCGATGGGGATCGAGCTGCGCAAGGTCGGCGCGACCGTGGAGGAGGGCGCCGACTACCTGGTCGTCACGCCGCCCACCGTGCTGCTGCCGAACGCGGCCATCGATACCTACGACGATCACCGCATGGCGATGTGTTTCTCGCTCGTGAGCCTCGGCGGCGTACCGGTGCGCATCAACGATCCGAAGTGCGTCGCCAAGACCTTCCCCGATTATTTCGACCGCTTCACCGCGCTCGCGAAGCCCTGAGCCCCCGAGGCACGTTTGTTCAGATGAAATCGACTCGACCTTTCCATCCCACGCCCGTCATTGCGATCGACGGCCCCACCGCGTCCGGCAAGGGCACGGTTGCCGCGCTGGTCGCCGCGCACCTCGGCTTTCACCTGCTCGACAGCGGCGCGCTGTACCGGCTCGCGGCGCTCGCGAGCCAGCGCTACGGGATCGAACCCGACGACGAGCCGGGGCTGGCGAAGCTGATCGACGACCTGCACATTACGTTCCGCGAGGGCTGCGCCCAGCTCGACGGTGTGGACGTGTCGGACCAGATCCGCGCCGAGGCGGTGGGTAACCGCGCCTCCGCGATCGCCGTCCACCAAACCGTGCGCGCCGCGCTGGTGGCGCGTCAGCGGGCGTTTCGCAAGACCCCGGGGCTGGTCGCGGACGGCCGCGACATGGGCACCGTGATCTTCCCGGACGCGGGCCTGAAGGTGTTCCTGACCGCGAGCGTCGAGGCCCGTGCCGCGCGCCGACATAAGCAATTGATGCAAAAAGGTTTTTCTGCTAATATAGATGACTTGCTCCGGGATTTGCGTGAGCGGGACGCGCGAGACAGCAACCGCGCGGCCGCGCCGCTCAAGCCCGCGGCGGATGCGAAGCTGCTCGATACGTCGGGCCTGTCGGTCGAAGAAGCGGTCGAACAGGTTCTGGCGTGGCATCGGGAAGCATTCGGTTCCGTCGTCTGAGCAACGTATGCAGTTGGCAGTACCCGTAGTGGCAGCAGGTGCTTCGAGCAGCCGGCAAGGGCCGGTGCCGAAAGCGTGTTTCAACCCTTAACCCCGTGTGGCTTTCGCTCCGCCAACCCGGCCAGGTGGCCGAGGTACGAGACGGCGCGACACCACGCACAATTCGATTTTTATGTCCGATCTGCAAACCTCCACCCCGAATACCGAATCCTTTGCGGCCCTGTTCGAAGAGTCGCTGACCCGTCAAGACATGCGCGCCGGCGAAGTGATCTCCGCCGAAGTCGTCCGTGTCGACCACAACTTCGTGGTCGTCAACGCGGGTCTCAAGTCCGAGGCCTACATTCCCATCGAGGAATTCCTGAACGATCAGGGCGAGGTTGAGGTTCAGTCGGGCGATTTCGTTTCCGTCGCGATCGACGCGCTGGAAAACGGCTACGGCGACACGATCCTGTCGCGCGACAAGGCCAAGCGCCTGGCCTCGTGGCTCTCGCTGGAAAAGGCTCTCGACAACAACGAACTCGTCACCGGCACCATCACGGGCAAGGTGAAGGGCGGCATGACCGTGATGGTCAACGGCATCCGCGCGTTCCTGCCGGGTTCGCTGGTCGATACGCGTCCGGTCAAGGACACGACCCCGTACGAAGGCAAGACGCTCGAATTCCGCGTCATCAAGCTCGACCGCAAGCGTAACAACGTCGTGCTGTCGCGCCGTGCCGTCATCGAAGCGACCCAAGGCGAAGAGCGCGCCAAGCTGCTCGAAACGCTGAAGGAAGGCGCGATCGTCAACGGCGTGGTCAAGAACATCACCGATTACGGCGCATTCGTGGATCTGGGCGGCATCGACGGCCTGCTGCACATCACCGACATCGCATGGCGTCGCGTGCGTCACCCGAGCGAAGTCCTCTCGGTTGGCCAGGAAGTCACCGCGAAGATCCTCAAGTTCGACCAAGAGAAGAACCGCGTCTCGCTGGGCATCAAGCAACTGGGCGACGATCCGTGGGAAGGCATCTCGCGCCGTTACCCGTCGGGCACGCGCCTGTTCGGCAAGGTCACGAACATCACCGACTACGGCGCATTCGTCGAAGTGGAATCGGGCATCGAAGGCCTGGTCCACGTATCCGAAATGGATTGGACAAACAAGAACGTCGCCCCGTCGAAGGTTGTTCAGCTCGGCGACGAAGTCGAAGTCATGGTCCTGGAAATCGACGAAGATCGTCGTCGTATCAGCCTCGGCATGAAGCAATGCAAGCCGAATCCGTGGGATGACTTCAGCCGCAACTTCAAGAAGGGCGACAAGATCACGGGCGCAATCAAGTCGATCACCGACTTCGGCGTGTTCATCGGTCTGCCGGGCGGCATCGACGGCCTGGTCCACCTCTCGGATCTGTCCTGGAGCGAGACGGGCGAAGAAGCCGTTCGCAAGTACAAGAAGGGCGACGAAGTCGAAGCCATCGTTCTGGGTATCGATGTCGAGAAGGAACGCATCTCGCTGGGTATCAAGCAGCTCGAAGGCGACCCGTTCAGCAACTACGTTGCCATGAACGACAAGGGCTCGATCGTCGACGGCGTCGTGAAGACGGTCGACGCGAAGGGTGCAGTCGTGACGCTGTCGGGCGATATCGAAGGCTACCTGCGCGCTTCGGAAATCTCGCAAGACCGCGTGGAAGATGCTCGCAACGTGCTGAAGGAAGGCGACAAGGTCAACGCCATGGTGATCAACATCGATCGCAAGTCGCGTGGCATCAACCTGTCGATCAAGGCGAAGGATTCGGCCGAGCAGCAAGAAGCCATCCGCGGCATGCAAACCGAAGTCAGCGCAGCAGCAAGCGGCACGACGAACCTCGGCGCGCTGCTGAAGGCAAAGCTCGACGGCCAGAACCAGTAAGCCTCGCGAGGTCTGCTGAAGTATGACCAAATCAGAGTTGGTCGCCCAGTTGGCAACGCGATTTCCGCAACTTGTCCTCAAGGATGCGGATTTCGCGGTGAAAACGATGCTCGATGCGATGTCTGACGCCCTGGCGAAAGGCCATCGCATCGAAATTCGCGGCTTCGGCAGCTTTGGTCTCAACCGCCGTCCGGCTCGCGTGGGCCGCAATCCGAAGTCGGGCGAGAAAGTGCAGGTACCCGAGAAGTTCGTACCGCACTTCAAGCCCGGCAAGGAATTGCGTGAACGCGTCGATGGCCGCGCCGGCGAACCGTTGAAGAACGACAGCGGCGACGATGAGTAAGCGTCATCGCCCGAAGCCCTGCCCGCTGGCATGGCTGTAAAAAGCGTCCCTCGGGGCGCTTTTTTTATTGCTCGCCGTTTCCGGTTCGCCACGCCACTGCGATGCCGCGGTTGGCGACGCATCGGAATGCGAAGCGCATCGCGATGCGTGCGATGGCGCAGGCTGCCCAAGATCGGATTCACGGATCGCGAAACGCTTCCATTACAATACGGGCACTTCAGACGCGGCGGGGCAGGATGCCGCCCGCGCAACATCACAGGAGGGCTTCATGAAATTCGTTGTCTGGCTGATCCGTGTGCTGGTGTTCGTGCTGTTGCTCGTACTGGCGCTGGCCAATACGCAAAGCACCACGCTCAATTTCCTTGCCGGTTATGCCTGGCAGGCGCCGCTGATCCTGATCGGCCTCGCGTTCTTTGTCGTGGGCCTGGTTGCCGGCCTGTTGTCGGCGCTGCCGGCCGTGCTGCGAATGCGCCTCGAAAACGGTCGCCTGAAGCGCGACCTGCGCTCGGCCCGGGAAACGCCGGTGGTGATCGATCAACCGATGCCGCCCGTCATTTAACGATTAGCCGGGCCGCCTTGCGCGGGCCCGGCATTGCTTCGATACCTCATGGATCTGGATTTCTGGTGGCTGCTGGCCATCCCCGTTGCGTTCGCATTCGGCTGGATGGCGTCGCGCTACGACCTCAAGAAGCTGCTGTCCGAAAGCGCCAGCCTGCCGCGCTCGTATTTTCGCGGCCTCAATTTCCTGCTCAACGAGCAGCCCGATCAAGCCATCGATGCGTTTATCGAGGTGGCCAAGCTCGATCCCGAAACGGTCGAACTGCACTTCGCGCTCGGCAACCTGTTTCGCCGCCGCGGTGAAACCGATCGCGCGATCCGGGTGCATCAGAATCTGTTGAACCGCAACGACCTGCCCGTCAACGAACGCGACCACGCGCTCTACGAACTGGGCCAGGATTTCCTCAAGGCCGGCCTGCTCGACCGCGCCGAGGAATCGTTCCACATGCTGGCCGACGGCGATTACGCGCTCGGCGCGCAGCGTGCGCTGCTGACGATCTACGGCATCGAGAAGGATTGGAACAAGTCGATCCAGACAGCCGGCAAGATCGAATCGATGGACGGCGGCTCGCTGGCCACGGAAATCGCGCAGTTTCATTGCGAACTGGCGCAGGAGGCCTTGGCGAAGAAGAACGCCGAGGCGGCCGGCAGCCAGTTGCGCGACGCGCTCGCCGTCAATCCGCAGAACGTGCGTGCCACCATCCTGTCGGGCGACGTGGCCGCGGCGGCCGGCCATCACGAGGCCGCGATCGGCCATTGGCAGCGCGTCGAGCAGCAGAACGCCGCGTATCTGCCGTTGGTGGCCGAGAAGCTCATGAAGTCGTATCTGGCGCTCGACCGTGCCGCCGAGGGCGCGGCGTTGCTGACCGGCTATGCCGATCGCTATCCGTCGAACGACCTGCTCGACGTGGTGTTCCAGTACGTGTCCGAGTTGCGCGGTGCCGATGTCGCGCATACGCTGGCGCGCACCCAGATGCAGAAGGCGCCGAATCTGTCGGGTATGCTCCACCTGCTTGACGCCCAGATCGCCACGGCCGACGAGCCGCGGCGGGCGGAGCTGGAGATGATGCGCACGCTGGTCAAGCAGCGCACCAAGAACCTGCCGCGCTATACCTGCCACGACTGCGGGTTCCGGGCGCGGCTGTTCTATTGGCAATGCCCGGGCTGCAGCGGCTGGGAAACCTACGCACCGCGGCGCGTCGAAGCCGGCGTCTCGAATTAGTAGGCACGGAATTCTGCTCAACCTCCGGAACGAATCACCGGGAAACCTATGAAAATCACCATCATCGGCACCGGCTATGTCGGTCTCGTCACGGGCGCCTGCCTCGCGGAGATCGGCCATGACGTGTTCTGTCTCGACGTCGATCCGCGCAAGATCGAGATCCTCAATAACGGCGGCATTCCGATCCACGAGCCGGGGCTGCAGGAAATCATCGCGCGCACGCGCGCGGCCGGCCGGATCACGTTCTCGACCGACATCGAGGCGAGCGTCGCGCATGGCGAGATCCAGTTCATCGCGGTCGGCACGCCGCCCGACGAGGATGGCTCGGCCGACCTGCAATACGTGCTCGAAGCGGCGCGCAACATCGGCCGCTACATGGCCGGCGCGAAGGTGATCGTCGACAAGTCGACGGTGCCGGTCGGTACGGCCCAGCGCGTCGGCGGCGTGGTCGAGCAGGCGTTGGCCGCGCGTGGTCTGGCGGATAGCGACTTGCACCGTTTTTCGGTGGTATCGAACCCCGAGTTTCTGAAGGAAGGCGCGGCCGTCGAGGATTTCATGCGGCCCGACCGGATCATCATCGGTGTGGACGACGATGCCGCCGGCACGATCGCGCGCGAGAAGATGAAGAAGCTCTACGCGCCGTTCAACCGCAACCACGAACGCACCCTCTACATGGACGTGCGCTCGGCCGAATTCACCAAGTACGCGGCCAATGCGATGCTGGCCACGCGCATCTCGTTCATGAACGAGATGTCGAACCTGGCCGAGCGCGTCGGCGCCGATATCGAATCGGTGCGGCGCGGCATCGGTTCCGATCCGCGTATCGGCTATCACTTCCTCTACGCGGGCGTCGGTTACGGCGGCTCGTGTTTCCCGAAGGACGTGCAGGCGCTGATCCGCACCGCCGCCGAAAACGGCCAGCCGCTGCGCATTCTCGACGCCGTCGAGGCCGTCAACCACGCACAGAAAAGCGTGCTGCTCGCGAAGATCGAAAAGCAGTTCGGCACCGATCTGGCCGGCCGCAGCTTCGCCGTGTGGGGCCTCGCGTTCAAGCCGAACACCGACGACATGCGCGAGGCGCCGAGCCGCACGCTGATCGCCTCGCTGCTGGAGCGCGGCGCCTCGGTGCGCGCCTATGATCCGGTCGCGATCGACGAGGCGCGGCGCGTGTTCGCGCTCGACTTCGCCGGCAACGAGGCCGCGCTGGCGGGCCTGAGCTTCGTCGCCACCAAGGAAGAGGCGGTGACGGGCGCCGATGCGCTGGTCGTCGTCACCGAATGGAAGGAATTCAAGAGCCCCGATTTCGCGCATCTGAAATCGGTGCTGAATGCGCCCGTGATCTTCGACGGCCGCAATCTCTATGAACCCGAGGCGCTGGCCGAACTCGGGATCGATTACCACGCAATCGGACGTCCGCATGTCGCAGCTCAATCCTCCGCGCGCGGCTGAGGCCGCATCGAACGTCGCCACGGTGTCGCGCGAGCGGCTGGCGAAGTCGCGCGTGCTGGTGGTGGGCGACGTCATGCTCGACCGCTACTGGTTCGGCAACGTGAACCGCATCTCGCCCGAGGCGCCGGTGCCGGTGGTGCACGTGCAGCGCCAGGAAGAGCGGCTCGGCGGCGCGGCCAACGTGGCGCGCAACATCGTCACGCTGGGCGCGAATGCGGGCCTGCTGTGCGTGGTCGGCACCGACGAGCCGGGCGAGCGCATCGTCGGCCTGCTCGGCGAGAGCGGCGTCGAGACGCACCTCGAACGCGACGCGCAACTGCCGACCACCATCAAGCTGCGCGTGCTCGCGCAGCAGCAGCAATTGCTGCGCGTCGATTTCGAGGCCTCGCCGCAGCACGAAGTGCTGCTGGCCGGCCTGGCGCGCTTCGACACGCTGCTGCCCACGCACGGCGTGGTGCTGATGTCCGACTACGCCAAGGGCGGCCTCACGCACGTGACGACGATGATCGCCAACGCGCGCGCGGCCGGGCTGCCGGTGCTGGTCGATCCGAAGGGCACCGATTGGGCGCGCTATCGCGGCGCTTCGCTGATCACGCCGAATCGCGCCGAATTGCGCGAGGTGGTGGGCCGCTGGCATTCCGAGGACGATCTGCGCGCACGCGTGCGCGAGTTGCGCACCTCGCTGGCGCTCGACGCGCTGCTGCTGACGCGCTCGGAAGAGGGCATGACGCTCTACTCCGACGCGGGCGAGCTGAACGTGCCGGCGCTCGCGCGCGAGGTGTTCGACGTGTCGGGCGCGGGCGACACCGTGATCGCGACGGTGGCGGCCATGCTCGGCGCGGGCCTCACGCTCGACGAGGCCGTGATGCTCGCGAAT
>NZ_BAAILN010000044.1:410555-438393 GCF_054589155.1 Burkholderia sp. 3C | reverse complement strand
CCCCCCCGCTTCATTCACTTTCCGAGAAGGACGATCATGACGCTCATCGTCACCGGCGCAGCCGGTTTCATCGGCGCGAATCTCGTCAAGGCGCTCAACGAGCGCGGCGAAACGCGCATCATCGCGGTCGACAACCTGACCCGCGCAGACAAGTTCAAGAACCTCGTCGATTGCGAAATCGACGACTACCTCGACAAGACCGAGTTCGTCGAGCGCTTCCAGCGCGGCGATTTCGGCAAGGTGCGCGCGGTGTTCCATGAAGGCGCCTGTTCGGACACGATGGAAACCGACGGCCGCTACATGATGGACAACAACTTCCGCTACAGCCGCGCGGTGCTCGACACCTGCCTGGCGAACGGCACGCAGTTTCTGTACGCGTCGTCGGCGGCGATCTACGGTGGCTCGACGCGCTTTGTCGAGGATCGTGAGGTGGAAGCGCCGCTGAACGTGTACGGTTATTCGAAGTTCCTGTTCGATCAGGTGATCCGCCGCGTGCTGCCCGACGCGAAGAGCCAGATTGCGGGCTTTCGCTACTTCAACGTGTACGGCGCGCGCGAAACCCACAAGGGCCGCATGGCCTCGGTGGCGTTTCACAACTTCAACCAGTTCCGCGCCGAGGGCAAGGTCAAGCTGTTCGGCGAGTACAACGGCTATGCACCCGGTGAGCAGACGCGCGATTTCGTCTCGGTCGAGGATGTCGTGAAGGTCAACCTGTTCTTCTTCGATCATCCGGAGAAGTCGGGCATCTTCAACCTCGGCACGGGCCGCGCCCAGCCGTTCAACGACATCGCCACCTCGGTGGTCAACACGCTGCGCGCGCTCGACGGCCAGCCGCCGCTGACGCTGGCCCAGCAGGTCGAGCAGGGGCTGATCGAATACGTGCCGTTCCCCGACGCGCTGCGCGGCAAGTATCAATGCTTCACGCAGGCCGATCAGGGCAAGCTGCGCGCGGCCGGTTACGACGCACCGTTCCTGACGGTGCAGGAAGGCGTCGACCGTTACGTGCGCTGGCTGTTCGGCCAGCTGTAAGCCAGATCGGATCGTCCCTACACTGGGTCTCACGGTCGGCAGCCGCCGGCCGTTTTTCTTGATGGGAGATCCGGATGCTGAAGAAGATTCTGGTGGTGGCAATGTGTTGCGCGGGGCTGGCTCAGGCGTGGGCCGCGGTCGACGTCAATCAGGCGAGCGACGATGCGCTGCGTGGCATCAAGGGCATCGGTCCGGCGAAGGCCAAGGCGATCGTCGACGAGCGCGCCGCGCATGGGCCGTTCAAGGATGCCGCCGATCTCGCGCGACGCGTGAGCGGTATCGGCGAGAAATCGGTCGAGCGGCTCGTGTCCGACGGCCTGACGATCGGTGCCGCGAAGGCGCCGGCCGCGCGCGCCGCTACGGCGGTGCCGGCGAAGCTGTCCGGCAAGTGATCGATAAATAGCCGGCTTCGCCCGGTCAGGCGGGTCGCGTTGGGCGCGCGGCTTGCATCATGCCGTCATGGCTCCTTCAGCCGTCGCTGGTCGACGGATTCCCGCGGCGCTGTCGCGGGTTTTTTGCGTGATGGGCCGGTGCGGCGCCGAGCGCGCGTATCGTCTTCCCGCCCGGCCGCGATTCCGCCCCGCACGGCGGATCCGACGCTGGATTACAATCTTCGGATTCATCGGCCTCGCATCCACATTACGTTCATGGCTTACAAAACTATCGAAGACACGATCGGCAACACGCCGCTCGTGCAGCTCGTCCGGGTGCCGGACGACGAGATTCGCTCGCGCAACAACGTGATCCTCGCGAAGCTCGAAGGCAACAACCCGGCCGGTTCGGTGAAGGATCGGCCCGCGCTGTCGATGATCCGCAAGGCCGAGGAGCGTGGCCGGATCAAGCCGGGCGACACGCTGATCGAGGCGACCAGCGGCAATACCGGCATCGCGCTGGCGATGGCCGCGGCGATCCGCGGCTACAAGATGCTGCTGGTCATGCCGGAAGATCTCTCGGTCGAGCGCCGTCAGAGCATGGCCGCCTACGGCGCCGAAATCGTGCTCACGCCCACCAAGGGCGGCATGGAGCTGGCGCGCGATCTGGCCGACCAGATGCAGCGCGAAGGCAAGGGCGTGATCCTCGATCAGTTCGCCAATCCCGACAATCCGCTCGCCCACGTCGAAACCACCGGCCCCGAAATCTGGCGCGATACCGAAGGCCGCATCACGCACTTCGTATCGGCGATGGGCACGACGGGCACCATCATGGGCACGTCGCAGTTCCTGAAGAGCCAGAACGAGAAGGTCGAGATCGTCGGCGCGCAGCCCGAGGACGGCTCGCGCATTCCGGGCATCCGCAAGTGGCCCGAAGCCTACATGCCGTCGATCTTCGACCGCAGCCGCGTCGATCGCGTCGAGAACGTGAGCCAGGCCGCCTCGGAAGCGATGGCGCGCAAGCTGGCGGCCGTCGAAGGCATTTTCTGCGGCATCTCGTCGGGCGGCGCGTGCGAAGTGGCGATGCGCATCGCGCGTCAGGTCGAGAACGCGACGATCGTGTTCATCGTGTGTGACCGCGGCGACCGTTATCTGTCGACGGGCGTGTTCCCGGCCTGAGCGTTCGCATCGCATCCGGCGCGCCTCGCATGACGGCGCGCCCATGAAAAAAGCGCCGTTGAAGAACGGCGCTTTTTCTTTGTGGCGTGGCTTGGCGCCACAGGGCTTACTGCGTCGCGAGCATCTTCTGCTTCACGCGTTCACCCAACTGATACACGGACAGCGCATAGAAGAAGCTGCGGTTGTAGCGCGTCAGCACGTAGAAATTCTTCAGGCCGATCTTGTACTCGGTGGCGCGGCCCGGGCTCGGCAGGTCGATCACCAGCACCGGCGTGCTCGCTTCGGCGGCCGCATTGACCGACGGCTCGTCGAGCACGAGGCCGGCCTGCGTCAGTTGCGACAGTTGCAGGTGCGGCTCGGGCTTGCCGTCGGCGGCGGCTTGCGCCACGCCCTGGCTGCCCGCGTCGGACGCGATGTTCCACACCACCGGGCGGCCCGGCTCCCAACCGTGCTGCTTAAGATAGTTTGCCACGCTGCCGATCGCGTCGGCCGTGCTGGTGCGCAGGTTGATCTGGCCGGTGCCTTCGTAGTCGACCGCATAGCTGCGGATGCTGCTCGGCAGGAACTGCGGAATGCCGATCGCACCCGTGTAGGAGCCCTTCACGCTGGTCGGATCGATCTGGCTGTCGCGCGTCCAGACCAGGAAATCCTCGAGGTTCTTGCGGAAGGTTGCCTGGCGGTCGTCGCGGTTCGGCGTGTCCGGGTAGTCGAAGGCCAGCGTGGTCAGCGCGTCGAGCGTCGGGAAGTTGCCCATGAAGCGGCCGTAGATCGTCTCCACGCCGATGATGCCGACGATCACTTCGGGCGGCACGCCGAATTCGTTCGAGGCGCGCTGCAGCGTGGCCTGATTCGCACGCCAGAACTTCACGCCGGCGTTGATGCGGATCGTGTCGAGAAAGCGCGATTGATAGACGCGCCAGTTCTTGACCGACGGCGACGGGGCCGGACGCACCAGGCGCACGGCCGTCGCCGAATAGTTCGCACTGGCAAACAATGCGTGCAGGCGCGCCGGATCGAGCCCGTCGCGTGCGGCGATTTCGTTGATGAAGGCATCGACCTTCGGATTGTTCGCATACTGTTGCGGCACGATCTGTTCTTCCGACGGCGACAGGCCGATGGCCGGCGACGGCTGTGGCGCTGCCGCCGAAGGCACGGTGGCGACGACGGGCGCCGCCACCGGCGTGCCGGCCGCGGCGTTTGCCGGTGCGGTGGCGATCGCGCCGGCCGGTTGCGCGGCCTGCGGGCCGGCCGGCGTCTGCGCGCATGCGGCCAGCGTCGCGACGGCTGCAGCGAGCACCAGGCTCTTGAGCGGAAAGCGAGAAGGCGAACGAAGCGAAGGGGAGACGGCGGACGATCGGAGAGTCATGGGAACCGGAGGAAGGACAGCGCGGTTGAGTTCGGGGCAGTATAACTGACGCTTTTCGCGCATCGGTTTGGTGCCGAGGCCAATGTGGTAAGTTAGCGGCGAATCCGCGCGCGACGACGCGTCGTCATCATCGAAGGAGACTCGCGGCACCGGCTTCGCTCGTGTCGCGACACACGTCAATGGCAACCGCTTTTTACACGCATCCCGATTGTCTGCTGCACGAGATGGGCGAGTGGCATCCGGAATGCCCGTCGCGGCTGTCGGCGATCCAGGATCAACTGATCGCCAGCCGGATCGACGACCTGATCGAACACGAGAGCGCGCCGCTCGCGAGCGAGGCGGATCTGGCGCGCGTTCATACGCACGCGCACATCGACTACCTGCGCTCGAGCATCCCCGACGCCGGCTACTTCACGCTCGACCCCGACACCTCGATGAACCCGCACACGTGGCGCGCCGCGTTGCGCGCGGCCGGCGCGGCGATCGCGGCCACCGACGCGGTGATCGAGGGGCGCTACGACAACGCGTTCTGCAGCGTGCGGCCGCCCGGCCATCACGCCGAGCCGGCGCGTGCGATGGGCTTCTGCTTCCTCAACAACGTGGCGATCGCGGCGCGCCATGCGCTCGACGTGCACGGGCTCGAACGGGTCGCCGTGATCGATTTCGACGTGCATCACGGCAACGGCACCGAGGCCGCGTTCGCGAACGACCCGCGGGTGCTGATGTGCAGCTTCTTCCAGCATCCGCTGTTCCCGTTCTCGGGCACCGAGCACCCGGCCGCGAACATGGTCAACGTGCCGGTGCCGGCGCGCACCAACGGCATGACGATCCGCGAGACGGTGGATTTGCTGTGGATGCCGCGGCTCGAGGCGTTTCGTCCGCAGATGCTGTTCGTGTCGGCCGGCTTCGACGCGCATCGCGAGGACGATCTCGGCCGCATGGGGCTGGTGGAGGCCGACTACGAATGGCTGACCGCGCAGATCTGCGACGTGGCGCGGCGTCATGCGCAGGGCCGCATTGTCAGTTGCCTCGAAGGCGGCTACAACCTGTCGGCGCTCGGGCGCAGCGTGGTCGCGCATCTGCGCACGCTGGCCGGGATCTGAGCGCGGCCGCCGTCATTCAGCTTCTCGCCACGATCCAGCCGATCAGCGCGCCGATCACGCGCTCGCGTTCGAGGTCGTTCATCGTCTCGTGATAGTTGCCGTCGTAGAGCGTCAGCGACTTGTCGGCCGGCCCGGCCTGCGCGCCGAACTCGCGGCTGCCTTCGGGCTCGGTCAGCTTGTCGGCCGTGCCGTGGTAGATGAGCGTGGGTAACGCCAACGACGCCCGGCCGCGCGCAATTCGCTCCATCGCCACCAGGATTTCCGCGCCGGTGCGCGCGGGCACCGCGCCGTGATGCACGAGCGGATCGGCGCGATTGGCGGCCACCACGGCCGGGTCGCGCGAGAGCAGTGCCGCGTCGATCTTCAGCGCCGGAAAGCGCGGCCACACGCGGCTGATGAAGCGGCTCGCGGCCAGCATCCAGCGCGGTACGTCGCGGCCGGGGGCAAGTGCCGGGCTCGACAGGATCAGCCCGGCGAAGCGGCGGCCCCGCACGTTCGCGTGCTCGATCGCGTAGAGCGCGGCGATCGCGCCACCCATGCTGTGTCCCATCAGGAACAGCGGCGTCGTGCCGTGAGCGCTGCCGGCGTGGGTGGCGTAATCGACGAGCGCGTCGGCATCGTCGAGATAGCGGTCGAACCGTTCGACCCAGGCGCGCGGGCCGGGCGAGCGGCCGTGGCCGCGCAGGTCGACGGCCACCAGTTCGATGCCGGCCGCGTTCAGCCTGCCGGCCAGCGCGTCGTAGCGGCGCGCGTGTTCGCCCAGCCCGTGGAGCAGCGCGACCGTCGCCCGTGGCGTGTCGCCCGCCGGCCAGCGCCAGGCGGCCAGCTCGATGCCGTCGGCCGTGCGCACGCTTGCACCGACTGCTGCTGCTGAAGGTCCTGCATGCCCCGACGGGGGAAGCGTGGCGTTCATCGCGCGTGTCTCCGATAGGGCGGATGGAAGTGCCGACGATCATAGTCGCGCCGTCATCGCGCGGTACGGATGCACGCCTCTAATTTCCGCAGGTTATGAAAGAAGCGGAATCGATTATTAAGGGAAATGAGGTGCGTGCGGTAAACTGCGCGGCTATTCCCGGATATGACGGCGGCAGCCGGCGATGCCCGACACGATCGGCCTCGCAGCTTCCGCCGTTTTGTTTACATGATCGAAATTCGTAACCTGTCGCAGCGATTCCCCGGGCCGCAAGGCTGGACCGAAGCGCTGCGCAACGTCAATCTGACGATTCCCCGCGGCGAGGTGTTCGGCATCATCGGCCGCAGCGGCGCCGGCAAGAGCACGCTGGTGCGCACCATCAACCTGCTGACGCGCCCGAGCGAGGGCGAGGTGGTGGTCGACGGCCGCGACCTGGTGCGCTTGTCCGCCGACGCGTTGCGCGCCGCGCGCCGCGACATCGGCATGATCTTCCAGCACTTCAATTTGCTGTCGTCGCGCACCGTCTACCAGAACGTCGCGCTGCCGCTGGAGCTGGCCGGCGCGAAGCGCGCCCAGATCGACGCGACCGTGCTGCCGCTGCTCGACCTGGTGGGGCTGACGGCGCAGAAGGATCGCTACCCGTCGCAGATCAGCGGCGGCCAGAAACAGCGCGTCGGCATCGCTCGCGCGCTGGCCAGCAAGCCGAAGGTGCTGCTGTCGGACGAAGCCACCTCGGCGCTCGATCCCGAAACCACGCGCGCGATTCTCGACCTGCTGCGCAAGATCAACCGCGAACTCGGCCTGACGATCGTGCTGATCACGCACCAGATGGAAGTGATCAAGCAGGTGTGCGACCGCGTGGCCGTGCTCGACGCCGGCCGCGTGGTGGAAACCGGCCCGGTCATCGACGTGTTCATGCAGCCGCATCACGAAGTCACGCGCGCGCTGATCGGCGACGTGATCGCGCAGGAGTTGCCGCCGGCGCTGAAGGCGCGCGTCGCCGAGAAGCTCAGGGGCGGCCGCAGCCATCTGCTGCGCCTGGCGTTCGCCGGCAACGGCGTCGACCAGCCGATCCTGTCGGAAACCATCCGCCGCTACGAACTGGATTTCAACATCCTGCACGGCCAGATCGACGAGATCCAGGGCCAGCCGTTCGGCTCGCTCGCGGTGCTCGCGGGCGGCGAACCGGGCAAGGTCGGCGAAGCGCTCGCGTATCTGCGCGAGCAGGGCGTGGTGGTCGAGGAGTTGTCGCATGTTGAGTGAAATGCTGGATATGTTCGTGCAGTCGTTCTGGGAGACGCTGATCATGGTCGGCATCTCCGGCGTGGTCGGCGCGCTGGTCGGGCTGCCGCTCGGCGTGCTGCTCTATCTGACCGACCGTCAGGGCGTGCTGCAGAACCTCGCCGTCAACCGCCTGCTCGGCGGGCTCGTCAATGCGGTGCGCTCGACACCGTTCATCATCCTGCTGGTTGCCGTGATTCCGTTCACGCGGCTGATCGTCGGCTCGTCGATCGGCACGGCCGCGGCCGTGGTGCCGCTGACGCTGGCCTCCGCGCCGTTCATCGCGCGGCTGGTCGAGACGGCGCTGCGCGAGGTGGATCGGGGTCTGATCGAGGCGGCGCTGGCGATGGGCGCCACCACGCGCCAGATCGTGTTCAAGGTGCTGCTGCCCGAGGCATGGCCGGGCATCGTCGCCGGCCTGACCATCACGTTCGTGTCGCTGGTCGGCTATTCGGCGATGGCCGGCGCGATCGGCGGCGGCGGCCTGGGCGACCTCGGCATCCGTTATGGCTATCAGCGCTACGAGCCGGACGTGATGTGGACGGTCGTGGCGATCCTGATCGTGTTCGTGCAGATCGTGCAGTCGTTCGGCGACTGGCTGGTGCGTCGCCTGAGCCACCGTTGACAGGGACGCCAGCCGGCCGCGTGCCGGCCGGCCGGGCAGTCCCGGGCGGTGCGCAGCATGGCGCGTGCCGCCGATTAGAGGCGAGGGTCCAGAACCCGGGCTTGGCTTGAGGGATTTTTCTCTCTTAAAATAGTACGATCGTTCGCTATTGCCGGCGTGTCGCCGAATGACGTTATCCTCGTCGGTCGAGGGGCCAGATAGCTCCGCTTTGCCGCCTTGATGGTGGCGACGCTATAAAATGGCCGTCGGTCGTATTCGTAACTTTGGAGCGTGTGCATGAAAATCCTGGTGCCGGTAAAAAGAGTGGTCGACTACAACGTGAAGGTCCGCGTGAAGTCGGACGGAACGGGCGTCGATATCGCGAACGTGAAGATGTCGATGAATCCCTTCGATGAAATCGCCGTGGAAGAAGCGGTGCGCCTGAAGGAAGCGGGCGTGGCGACGGAAGTGATCGCCGTGTCGATCGGCGTGGCGCAGGCGCAGGAAACGCTGCGCACGGCGCTGGCGATCGGTGCCGATCGCGCGATCCTGGTGGAGGCCGGTTCGGCCGATGCGGGCGTGGAGCCGCTGGCGGTGGCGAAGATCCTCAAGGCGCTGGTCGACAAGGAACAGCCGCAACTGGTGATCCTCGGCAAGCAGGCGATCGACGACGATTCGAACCAGACGGGCCAGATGCTGGCCGCGCTGGCCGGCCTGCCGCAAGCGACGTTCGCCTCGAAGGTGACGATCGCCGACGGTCGCGCGACGGTCGCACGCGAAGTGGACGGCGGTTCGGAAACGCTGTCACTCACGTTGCCGGCCGTGGTCACGACCGACTTGCGCCTGAACGAGCCGCGCTACGTGACGCTGCCGAACATCATGAAGGCCAAGAAGAAACCCCTGGAAAACATCAAGCCGGAAGAGCTCGGCGTGGATGTCGCGCCGCGCCTGAAGACGCTGAAGGTGGCCGAGCCGCCGAAGCGCGCGGCAGGTGTGAAGGTGGCCGACGTGAAGACGCTGGTCGATAAGCTGAAGACCGAAGCGAAAGTGCTGTAAGGGGAGACAAAGATGACGATTCTGATCATTGCCGAACACGACAACGCGTCGATCAAGGCCGCGACGCTGAACACGGTGGCCGCCGCTCAAAAGATCGGTGGCGATATCCACGTCCTGGTGGCGGGCGGCAACGCCCAAGCCGCGGCCGACGCCGCAGCGAAGATCGCCGGTGTGGCGAAGGTGCTGCTGGCCGACGCGCCGCAACTGGCCGAAGGGCTGGCCGAAAACGTCGAAGCCACGGTGCTGAATATTGCGAAGGACTACTCGCATATCCTCGCGCCGGCCACGGCCTACGGCAAGAACATCGCGCCGCGCATCGCCGCGAAGCTCGACGTCGCACAAATCTCGGACATCACCGCCGTGGACAGCGCCGACACGTTCGAGCGCCCGATCTACGCCGGCAACGCAATTGCCACGGTGCAGTCGAGCGACCCGATCAAGGTGATCACGGTGCGTGCGACCGGCTTCGACCCGGTGGCGGCCGAAGGCGGCAGCGCGACGGTCGAGAAGATCGAGGCGGCGGCCGACAGCGGCAAGTCGCAGTTCGTGAACCGCGAAGTGACGAAGCTGGACCGTCCGGAGCTGACCAGCGCGAAGATCATCGTGTCGGGCGGCCGGGGCCTGGGCAGCGGCGAGAACTACACGGCCACGCTGGAGCCGCTGGCCGACAAGCTCGGTGCGGCGCTGGGCGCCTCGCGCGCGGCGGTGGACGCGGGCTACGTGCCGAACGATTTCCAGGTGGGCCAGACCGGCAAGATCGTCGCGCCGCAGTTGTACATCGCGGTGGGCATCTCGGGTGCGATCCAGCATCTGGCCGGGATGAAGGACTCGAAGGTGATCGTCGCGATCAACAAGGACGAAGAGGCGCCGATCTTCAGCGTGGCCGACTACGGCATCGTGGGCGACCTGTTCACGGTGGTGCCGGAACTCGTGACCGCGCTCGGCTGATCGCGAGCGGCCACGCGCATCGTTGACGACGCGCCGATAACCACCACGAAGGGGCGCAGCGAGCGCCCCTTTTTTTGACCATAAACAGACAGAGGAGAGGAGCACCATGAGCTACATCGCGCCCGTCAAGGACATGCTGTTCGTGATGAAGGAGTTGGCCGGCATCGACGACGTCGCGAAGCTGCCCGGCTTCGAGGACGCCGGCTTCGACACGGCGCAGGCCGTGCTCGACGAGTCCGCGAAGTTCTGCGGCGAGGTGCTCGCGCCGCTGAACGTCGACGGCGACAAGCAGCCCAGCGCATGGAGCCAGGGCGTGGTGACGGCAACGGCCGGTTTCGGCGACGCGTTTCGCCAGTTCGTCGCAGGCGGTTGGCAGGGGCTGCAACATCCGGTCGAATACGACGGCCAGGGCTTGCCGAAGCTGATCGCCACGCCGTGCATCGAAATGCTCAACGCCTCGAATCTGTCGTTCGCGCTGTGCCCGTTGCTGACCGATGGCGCGATCGAAGCGCTGCTGACGGCCGGCAGCGACGAGCAGAAATCGCGCTACGTGCCGAAGCTGATCTCGGGCGAATGGACCGGCACCATGAACCTGACCGAGCCGCAGGCCGGTTCCGATCTCGCGCTGGTGCGCACGCGCGCCGAGCCGCAAGGCGACGGCAGCTTCAAGGTGTTCGGCACCAAGATCTTCATCACCTGGGGCGAGCACGACATGGCGGACAACATCGTCCACCTCGTGCTGGCCCGCACCCCGAACGCGCCCGACGGCGTGAAGGGCATTTCGCTGTTCATCGTGCCGAAGTTTCTCGTCAACGAGGACGGCAGCCTCGGCGAGCGCAACGATGTGCACTGCGTATCGATCGAACACAAGCTCGGCATCAAGGCCAGCCCGACCGCCGTGCTGCAATACGGCGATCACGGCGGCGCGATCGGCTATCTGATCGGCGAGGAGAATCGCGGCCTCGAATACATGTTCATCATGATGAACGCCGCGCGCTTCGGCGTGGGCATGCAGGGCATCGGCGTGGCCGATCGCGCCTACCAGAAGGCCGCCGCGTTCGCGAAGGAGCGTGTGCAGAGCCGGCCCGTCGACGGCTCCGCCAGGCAGTCGGTCACGATCATCCATCATCCCGACGTGCGTCGCATGCTCGGCACGATGCGCGCGCTGACCGAAGGCGCCCGCGCGCTGGCCTATGTCGCCGCCGCGCACAGCGATCAGGCGCATGCGCATGCCGACGCGGCCGAGCGCGTCCGTCATCAGGCGATCTACGAATACCTGGTGCCGATCGTCAAGGGCTGGAGCACCGAGATGGTCAACGAGGTTGCGAGCCTCGGCGTGCAGGTGCACGGCGGGATGGGCTTCATCGAGGAGACCGGCGCCGCGCAGTATTACCGCGACGCGCGCATCCTGGCGATCTACGAAGGCACCACGGCGATCCAGGCCAACGATCTGGTCGGCCGCAAGACCGTGCGCGATGGCGGCGCGGTGGCGAAGGCGCTGCTGGCGGAAATCGGTGAAACCGTCCAGGCGCTCGGAGCCGAGGACACACCCGCGTTCGCCGCGATGCGCAAGCATCTGGCCGATGGCGCGAAGGCGCTCGGCTCGGTGGTCGATTACGTGGTGGCGCAAACCAAGGGTGACCCGAACGCGGTGTTCCTCGGCAGCGTGCCGTATCTGAAGCTGGCCGGCATCGTGCTGTGCGGCTGGCAGATGGCACGCGCGCTGCTCGCCGCGCAACGCAATCGCGCCGACGATACGGCGTTCCACGACGCGAAGATCGCGATCGCGCAGTTCTACGCGCAGCACGTGCTCGTGCAGGCGAACGGGATCGCCGAATCGATCGTCGGCGCCACTGGCAAGGACAGCGTGCTGATGCTGACCGAAGACCAGTTCTGACCCGCTCGACACGGTTTTCGCCGTCATGACAAAGGGCACCCGAGGGTGCCCTTTTTATCGATCCCGCCGCAGCCGATCAGGCGTAGGCCGGACGCGAACTGCCGCCGGTTTCGCTCAGATAGCGATGCACCGACAGGTCGTCGGCCTGGATTGCCGGCTTCTTGCCCGACATCAGGTCGGCGAGCAGTTGGCCCGAACCGCACGACATCGTCCAGCCGAGCGTGCCGTGGCCGGTGTTCAGGAACAGGTTCGGCATCGGCGTGCGGCCGACGATCGGCGTGCCGTCCGGCGTCATCGGGCGCAAGCCCGTCCAGAACGTGGCCTTCGACGTGTCGCCGCCGCCCGGGAACAGGTCGTTGACGCACATTTCGAGCGTTTCGCGGCGCGCCTGGTTCAGACGCTTGTCGAACCCGGCGATCTCGGCCATGCCGCCCACGCGGATGCGCGAATCGAAACGCGTGATCGCGATCTTGTAGGTTTCGTCGAGCACGGTGGAGACGGGCGCCGAATCGGCGTTGACGATGGGCGCCGTGATCGAATAGCCCTTGAGCGGATAGACCGGGATCTTGACGAGGTTCGACAGGAAGCGCGTGGAGTATGAACCGAGCGCCACGACGTAGGCGTCGGCGCGCACCAGTTCGCTGCCGCACTGCACGCCGGCGATCCGGCCGCCGGCCACGGCGAGCGCGTCGATCGAGGTGTTGTAGCGGAATTGCACGCCCAGTTCCTCGGCCATCGCGGCGAGGCGCGTGGTGAACAACTGGCAGTCGCCGGTTTCGTCGCCCGGCAGGCGCAGGCCGCCCGTCAGCTTGTGCGATACGGCGCTCAGCGCCGGCTCGGCGTTCTTCAGTTGGTCGGCCGTCAGCAGCTCGAACGGCACGTTGGCGTCACGCAGTACGGCGATGTCCTTCGCCGCGCCGTCGAACTGCGCTTGCGTACGGAACAGTTGCAGCGTGCCGCCGGTGCGGCCTTCGTACTGGATGCCGGTGTCGGCGCGCAGCGCCTGGAAGCAGTCGCGGCTGTATTCGGCGAGGCGCACCATGCGGCCCTTGTTCACCGCGTAACGCTCGGACGTGCAGTTGCGCAGCATCTGCCACATCCATTGCAGCTGGAAACGCGAGCCATCGAGGCGGATCGCGAGCGGCGCGTGCTTCTCGAACATCCACTTGACGGCCTTCAGCGGCACGCCGGGCGCGGCCCACGGCGCGGCATAGCCGGGCGAGATCTGGCCGGCATTGGCGAAGCTCGTTTCCAGCGCCGGGCCGGCCTCGCGGTCGATCACCGTCACTTCATGGCCGGCGCGCGCCAGATAATAGGCGCTCGTCACGCCCACCACACCGCTTCCGAGAATCACGACACGCATAGCTGCTCCAGATGGGAAAAAGCCGGAACGCCGTGGGGATGCACCTGCATCGCTGCCTTCACGTTACGACCTGGTTTTTTCAGCTATGGTATTGTTCGAGTTCCAGTTTTTGTTATTGTATTTTTTCAATTTTCAGAAAAAACCGGATGAGAACGCAACGTCAACCAGTCCGTGCCCTCGACAAGCTCGATCGCCGCATCCTGCGGCTGCTCCAGGCGGACGGCCGCATGGCCATGAAGGACCTGGCCGAGCAGGTCGGCCTGACCGTCACGCCGTGCATCGAACGCGTGCGGCGCATGGAGCGCGACGGCGTGATCACCGGCTATCACGCGCGTGTCGATCCGGCCATGCTGGGCGCGGCGCTGCTGGTGTTTGTGGAGATCACGCTCGACCACAAGAGCGGCAACATGTTCGAGCAGTTCCGCCGCGAGGTCATGAAGATCGACGAGGTGCTCGAATGCCACCTGGTGTCTGGCGATTTCGACTATCTGATCAAGGCTCGCATCGGCGAAATGGCAGATTACCGGAAGCTGCTCGGCGACATCCTGTTGCAACTGCCCGGCGCCGTGCAATCCAAGAGCTACGTGGTGATGGAAGAGATCAAGGAAACCCTGAGCATTTCGGTCGACGGCTGATCGGCCGATCGCTTGGCAGGCCGCACCGAATACTGTATAAATAAACAGTATTCGGTGCGGCGAATTTTCGCTTGCGCCGTTCGTGATGAAGGGGCGTGATGAGCGATCGATCCGATGTCGAATATCCGGTGGCGCCGCCCGTGCCGCGCAAGGGCCGTGGCGCGGTGGGCAATCTGCAGGGGCGCTATGAGCGTGACCAGCGCGAGACGGTCGACGACGGCTGGGCCGGCGAGGACGACGAAATCCGTCCGGCGCTGCGTACGCAGGTGTTCGACGAACAAGCCAAAAGCATCCTCACGCGCAACGCGTCGCCCGATATCCCGTTCAACGTGTCGCTGAATCCGTATCGCGGCTGCGAGCACGGCTGCATCTACTGTTTCGCGCGGCCCACGCACAGCTATCTGGGCCTGTCGCCGGGGCTCGATTTCGAAAGCCGGATCTACGCCAAGGTCAATGCAGCCGAACTGCTCGAGCGCGAGCTCGGCAAGCGTGGCTACGTGCCTGAGCCGATCGCGCTCGGCGTCAATACCGATGCGTACCAGCCCTGCGAGCGCGAGCGGCGCATCACGCGCGACGTGATTCAGGTCATGCACGATCACGGGCAGCCGTTCGCGGCGATCACCAAGAATTCGCTGATCGAGCGCGATCTCGACCTGCTCGCGCCGATGGCCGAGCGTGGCCAGGTGATCGCGGCCGTCACGATCACCACGCTCGATGCCGATCTCGCCCGCGCGCTCGAGCCGCGCGCGGCCACGCCGTCGCGGCGGCTGCGCACGATTCGCGCGTTGCGTGACGCGGGCGTGCCGGTTGGCGTCAGCATCGCGCCGGTCATTCCGTTCGTCACCGAGCCCGATCTGGAGCGCGTGCTCGAAGCGTGCGCCGAGGCCGGCGCGACGCATGCGAGCTATATCGTGTTGCGCCTGCCTTGGGAGGTCGCGCCGTTGTTTCGCGAATGGCTTGCCGCGCACTTTCCCGATCGCGCCGAGCGCGTGATGGCGCGCGTGCGCGACATGCGCGGCGGCAAGGATTACGAATCCGATTTTGCGAGCCGGATGAAGGGCGAGGGCTTGTGGGCCGACCTGATGAAGCAGCGCTTCCGGCAAGCGGTCAAGCGCCTCGGCTTGAACGAGCGCACGCGCGGCATTCTCGATTTTTCGCAGTTCCGCGCGCCGGAGCCGGTGAAGGCGCGTGCGGCGGCGGCCGCCACGCCGCAACTGAGCCTGTTCTAGCTGGCCTGCTCGTGACTGCCCGCGCCTACTGCGACAGTTCCTTGGCGGCCTGCACCTGCGATTCGAAGTATGTCTGGAACGACAGCGCGAGCGACGTCATCAGCAGGAACGCGCCGATCAGCAGCGACAAGATCACGATGAAGATCACCGTCCAGCCCGACTGGCTGCGGTGGTCGGTCGACGCGTTGAATTGCGCGTCCCATTTCTCGTCGGCGCGCAGGCCGTAGACGATCGCCGCCAGAAACGCGGCGAGCAACGAGACAGCGCCCGGCAGGGCGAGCGCCCAGCCGAGCAGCGAGGCGCGCTCGCTTTGCGCGAGCAGCGACAGGCCGGGCACGCCGAGCAGCGTGCCGACCAGATGCGCCCAACCGGCCAGGTCGCGCCAGCCATTCAGATAGAAGCGATGTGCGCCGAGCGAGCCGAACAAAAAGGCGAGCGCGGCGGTGACGGTTTTCGAGCGGAAACGTGGCGGTGGGCTGGACATGACGAACCGATAGGAAAAACTGCGCGGGACGGGGCGGCGCGACCCCTGCGCCGATGGCGCATTCTACGGCGCGACACCCGGCCGATTGTCGGTCGCGCCCGGGTGCCCGGTATAAGTGATCCGGTAGATCGCGCCGGCGTAATCGTCGCTGACGAGCAGCGAGCCGTCGGGCAGCGGCAGCACGTCGGCGGGGCGGCCCCACACATCGCCGTCCGCCTGCAGCCAGCCCTGCGCGAACACCTGCTGGCGCGCCGTGCGCCCATCCGGTCCGAGGCTTACGCGCACCACGCGGTAGCCGACCTTGCTGCTGCGGTTCCACGAGCCGTGCTCGGCGATGAAGATCGCGTTGCGGTACTCGGCCGGGAACATCGTGCCCGTATAGAAGCGCATGCCGAGCGCGGCCACGTGCGCGCCGAGCTTGGCCACCGGCGGCGTGAAGCCGCTGCACGGGTGGCCGCGGCCGTATTGCGGATCGGCGATGTCGCCGGCGTGGCAATACGGATAGCCGAAATCGAGGCCGGCGCGCGGCGCCTGATTCAGTTCGTCGTCGGGGCGGTCGTCGCCGAGCATGTCGCGGCCGTTATCGGTAAACCACAGCGCGTGCGTCGCCGGATGCCAGTCGAAGCCGACCGTATTGCGGATGCCGCGCGCGAACACCTGATAATCGCTGCCGTCGGGGTTCATGCGGCCCAGCATCGCGTAGCGGTCGCGATCCGGTTCGCAGATATTGCAGGGCGCGCCGACCGGCACATAGAGCTTGCCGTCGGGGCCGAATGCGATGAATTTCCAGCCGTGCTGGCGATCCGTGGGTAGCTTGTCGGTCACCAGCGCCGGCTTGGGCGGCGCGGCGAGCTGGTCGTCGATCCGGTCGAGACGCAGGATGCGCGAGATCGCGGAGATATAGAGCGCGCCGTCGCGATAGGCGACGCCCACCGGCATCTCCAGGCCCGACGCCACCACGTGCCGCGCCACCACGCGGCCGTCGCGCAGCGTCAGCGCGTGAACACTGCCCTCGGTCGAACCCACATAAAGAATGCCGCGCGGCGACCAGGCCATCTCGCGAGCATTCGCGATGTCGGCGGCCAGCACCTCCACCTTGAAGCCGGGCGGCACGCTCAACCTGTCGATGGGCGGCGCGGCCGCGCTGGCCTCGGCGACGAGGCTGGCGGCAAGCAGCGTCGCGCCGATGGTGGCGAGTCGATGAAGCAAAGCGCGGAACGGGAGCGAGGGCAGGGGCATGGATCGATCGGGTCGTGTGCGGTGCGGCGGCACGGTTCAATCAGTGTAGGAGCTGGGCGGCGAAACGCCGTGACCGCTGGCGATTGGGCGGTGTCGCGCTTTTTCTGCCGTAAGTGTTTGTTATGTCTTTGGTTTCCCGCTATAATCGCGGGTTTCAGCAGTTCCGAACCCGGTTTTCCCGAAGGATTTCATATGGTTATCATCCGTCTGGCTCGCGGTGGCTCGAAGAAGCGCCCGTTCTACAACATCGTTGCTACCGATTCGCGTAATCGTCGTGACGGCCGCTTCATCGAACGCGTTGGCTTCTACAACCCGGTCGCCACGAAGGGCGAATCGCTGCGTATCGCTCAGGATCGTCTGACGTACTGGCAAGGCGTTGGCGCACAACTGTCGCCGACCGTCGCTCGCCTCGTGAAGGAAGCACAAAAGGCACAACCGGCTGCCTAATATGGCACGGTTTTCCGGTAATTGCGGCCGAGAGGTGGTCTGAATGTCCGGTCACGATTCATCCGGTGATGTCAAAGGCGGTACACGCGAAGCGTCTGCGTTTGGCGTGTTTGTCCGCAAACCGGTCGAGCGTTCCTCTGAAAAGAGCAGCGCGAAGTCGGCGGCAGCAAGCAGTAACCCGGGTCAAGCCTCGGTCGGCATCGGTGCGGCGCAAGCGTGGCCCGACGATGCGATCGAGGTCGGTGCGATCGTCGATGCCTACGGCCTCAAGGGCTGGGTCAAGATCGTGCCCCATTCGGGCGTGGGCCGTGGCGGCGATGCGCTGCTGAAGGCGCGCCTCGTATGGCTCGAGAAAGGGGCGGAACGTTTGTCCGTCAGCATCACGCAGTCGAAAACGCACGCCGATACGGTCGTCGCGCATTTGGCCGGTCTGGCCGATCGCGATCAGGCTTTGGCGCTGCGCGGCTACCGTCTGTTCCTGCGTCGAGAAGATTTCCCGGCGCTCGACAACGACGAATTCTACTGGGTCGACCTGATCGGTCTCGATGTCGTCAACGAAGCGGGTGTCGAACTCGGCCGCGTCGGCGAGATGATCGACAACGGCGTGCATTCGGTCATGCGCGTCGACTATCCGGCCAGCGGCAAGGATGGCAAGCCCGTCACGGGCGAGCGTCTGATCCCGTTCGTCGGGGTGTACGTGAAAACGGTCGACCAGGCGGCGAAGCGCATCGTCGTCGACTGGGAAGCCGATTACTGAAATGAACGACGCACAGGAGCGCGCGATGCAGTTCGATGTCGTCACGCTCTTTCCCGAAATGTTCCAGGCGCTGACTGGCTGGGGGATCACCAGCCGGGCGGTCAAGCAGGAGCGCTTCGGGTTGCGCACGTGGAATCCGCGCGATTTCACCACGGACAACTACCGCACGGTCGATGATCGACCCTACGGCGGCGGTCCGGGCATGGTGATGCTCGCCAAGCCGCTCGAAGCAGCAATCGGCGCGGCCAAGGCCGCGCAGGCCGAGCAGGGCATTGCGTCGACGCGGGTGGTGATGATGTCGCCGCAAGGCGCGCCGCTCACCCACGAACGTGTGGTGCGAATGGCGGCCGAGCCCGGTGTCGTGCTGCTGTGCGGCCGCTACGAAGCGATCGATCAGCGTTTGCTCGATCGTGTCGTCGATGAGGAAATCAGCCTCGGCGATTTCGTGCTGTCGGGCGGTGAATTGCCGGCCATGGCGCTGATGGATGCGGTGGTGCGCCTGCTGCCGGGTGTGCTGAACGATTCGCAGTCGGCGGTGCAGGACAGTTTCGTGCACGGGTTGCTCGATTGTCCGCATTACACGCGCCCCGAGGAATACGACGGCGTGCGGGTGCCCGATGTGCTGCTCGGCGGCCATCATGCGGAAATCGAGAAGTGGCGGCGGCAGGAAGCGCTGCGCAATACATGGCAGAAGCGGCCCGATCTGATCGACCGGGCGCGCAAGCAACAGTTGTTGAGCCGGGCCGACGAGGCGTGGCTTGCAAGTCTCGCGAAGGCCGCGAGGAAAGCTTCGAGCTGAAGCCTTTCCGTGGTGGTCCGGGAAAAAGGCGGTGTCGTGCATGCGTGCGCGACGCCAGATGTGAATCCATCCTCTATCGGGGCCGGGTCCGGAAGCGGACAAGGTACCAACTCCGACACGATGGCTTTAGGAGTCAGCAATGAATCTGATCGCAAAACTTGAGCAGGAAGAAATCGAGCGCGCGCTCGAAGGCAAGACGATCCCCGATTTCGCCCCGGGCGACACGGTGATCGTGAACGTGAATGTGGTTGAAGGTACCCGCAAGCGCGTTCAGGCCTACGAAGGCGTCGTGATCGCGAAGCGCAACCGTGGCCTCAACTCGGCCTTCATCGTCCGCAAGATTTCGTCGGGCGAAGGCGTCGAGCGTACGTTCCAGACGTACTCGCCGCTGCTCGCGAGCATCATCGTCAAGCGTCGCGGCGATGTCCGTCGTGCCAAGCTGTACTACCTGCGCGAGCGTTCGGGCAAGTCGGCTCGAATCAAGGAAAAGCTGGTGCTGAAGGATCGCACCGCCGCCAAGCAAGAGCAGGCGTAAATGCTGTAAGGAAAAAGCACCCCACCGGGTGCTTTTTTTATTCCGGGGCGACAATACGCTTCCGTCAGACCTTTCCGCGAGCGCCCCTTGACCCGTCGCCCGATCATCGATCCCGAAGTGCTGCCTGTCGAATCGACCGGCGCCGGCCTGCCGACGGTGCCGCCGGCCGTGCTGACGCCGGTCGGGCTGCGCGAGCGTTTCGCGCAGTCCTACGGCTGGACGCAGGAGCCGGCCGAGGCGCGCCTGGCCGATTATCGCGATCCACGCATCGCGGCCGTGCTGGTGCCGCTCGTGGCGCGTGCCGACGGGCTCACGGTGCTGCTGACCCAGCGCGCCGATCACCTGACCGATCACCCCGGCCAGATCAGCTTTCCGGGCGGCCGCCGCGAACCGTTCGATGCCGATGCAACGGCCACGGCATTGCGCGAGGCACGCGAGGAAATCGCACTCGACAGCGAACATGTCGAAGTGCTCGGCAACTTGCCCGAATATCTGACGGGCACCGGTTATCGCGTCACACCGGTGGTCGGCATCGTGCATCCGCCGTTTACCGTGCAGGCCGATACGCTCGAAGTGGCCGAGATTTTCGAGGTGCCGTTGGCCTTCCTGATGGCGCCCGAGCATCACGAAGTGCGGCTGTTCAAATGGGAAGGCGGGGAACGTCGTTTTTTTGCGATGCCCTATCCGGACGCGCGCGACGACGGCCATTACTTCATCTGGGGTGCAACCGCCGGCATGTTGCGCAATCTGTACCGCTTTCTTGCCGCGCACTCCTGATCGCACGACAGCCGGCGTCCGGCGTGCCGCAGGGCTAGAGCCCTCGCGCCATTGCGCTGTGCTATCGTTATGCGAAAAATCGTATAACCTAGGACGGCACGCCCTTTCGCATGACTTTCTTTTCGGTTCTCCTCGCCCTCATCATCGAGCAGGTGCGCGCGCTGTCGCCGGGTAATCCGGTGTTCGCGCTGTTCCAGTTCCATGCGGAAACTGCGGCGAACGGCTTCGACGCCGGCAAGAAGAAGCATGGTGTGCTGGCCTGGCTCGTCGTCGTGGTGCCCTGGGTGCTCGCCGTCGCGCTCGTCTACTACCTGCTGTTCAAGATCAGCTTCGCCTTCGCGTTCGTCTGGAACGTGGTGGTGGTCTATTTCACGCTGGGCTTCCGCCAGTTCAGCCATTACTTCACCGATATCCATCTCGCGCTCAACAACGACGACGTGCCGCGCGCACGCGAAGTGCTGGCCGAATGGACCGGGCTCGATACCGTGGACATGCCAGTTGGCGAGATCGTGCGCCATACGCTGATCCATGCCGTGGTGGCATCGCATCGCCATGTGTTCGGCGTGTTCTTCTGGTTCGTCCTGCCGCTCGGCCCGGCCGGTGCGGTGCTGTACCGGATCGCCGAATATCTGTCGCGCAGTTGGTCCGTGCCGACCGACGACCGCACCGAGGCGTTCTCCAATTTCGCGCAGCGCGCCTTCTTCGTGATCGACTGGATTCCGTCGCGGCTGACGGCGCTCGGCTTTGCGATCGTCGGCAATTTCGAGGATGCGATCTACGCGTGGCGCAATCACACGCGCCAGTGGCCCGACTCGAACGACGGCGTGCTGCTGGCTTCGGGCAGCGGTGCGCTCGGCGCGCGCCTGGCCGGCCCGCTGGCCGAGCCGTCGAGCGTCGATGCGTTATCGGTGGGCGACAGCGGCCCGCTGGCGGTCGGCGACGACTGTACGCCGCGCACGCTGCAATCGGCCGTCGGCCTGGTCTGGCGCGCCGTGATTCTGTGGATGATCCTGCTGCTGATGTTGACGCTGGCGGTGTGGGTGTCGTGATACACGGCGCGAGTGGCGCGCATTGAAATAAAAAACGCCGGCGTTCTCAGCCGGCTTTTTGCTTTTCGAGCGCCGATACGGCGCGGCGGTCAGCGTGTATCGGGCGCCGCTTCGTCGTCGCGCGGGTCGCGGATTCGCCCGCAACGCCAGCACGCCGTGAACTGCGCATCGAGCCATTCGCCGCAGCCGCCGCACCGCCAGCGCGATGCATCGGCCGGCGGCCCCGATGCCGCCGCTTCGAGGATGCGCCGCGCGAGTGCGGTATCGCGCTCGTCGTCGAGCCAGATCTCGGGCGCGCACTGGTCGGGCGGCAGCCCGCCGAGCGCACCGGTCGCGAAGCGGTTGTGCAGTTCGCAGCCGATGCCGGCCGCGTTCAGCACGTTGACCCAATGATGGGCGGTCGAGAGATCGGGGGCCGGGATGCGCATCGGAGCGGGCAGGGGAGATCGTCAGCGGACGATCTGGCTCGCCTCGTGCACGAGCTGTGCATAGAGCGCGTGGCGCGACTTCGAGATCCGGCCATCCTCCACGGCGGCCAGGATCGCGCAGCCCGGCTCGTGCAGGTGATGGCAGTTGTAGAAGCGGCAGTCGGCGAGCAGCGGCCGGAATTCGGGGAACGCGCGCTCGAACTGGCCTTCGGTCAAGTGGTAGAGGCCGAATTCCTGGAAGCCCGGCGAATCGATCAGCGCCCCACCGTCGGCCAGCGGATAGAGCCGCGTGAACGTGGTGGTGTGGCGGCCGCTGTTCAGCGCGGCGGAAATCTCGCGCGTCGCGGCCTCGGCCTCGGGCACGATCAGGTTCACGAGCGTCGATTTGCCCATGCCGGACTGGCCGAGCAGGATCGTCGAATGGCCGGCCAGGCGCGGCATCAACTGCGCCAGCGTGTCGTCGGGCGCACCCTTCACCGACAATTCGACCACGTCGTAACCGAGCGCGCGATACGGCGCAAGCCGCTCGCGGGCTACCGGCAGCGCGGCCTCGACGTCGATCTTGTTCAACACGATGACCGGCTTCAGCGCATTGGCCTCGGCCGCGATCAGCGCACGGCCGAGCAGGTCCTCGCTGAAGAACGGCTCGGTGGCGAGCACGATCAGCAACTGGTCGAGGTTCGCGGCGAACAGCTTCGACTTGAACTGATCGGAGCGATAGAGCAGGTTGCGCCGCGTGTCGATCTCGACGATCACCCCCTGGTCGGCCGAGCTGCGCTCGTACTGCACGCGATCGCCCACGGCGATCTCGCTCTTCTTGCCGCGCGGGAAGCATTGCAGCATCGGCCCGCCGTCCACGGGCGCGACCAGGTAATGGCGGCCATGCGCCGCGATCACGCGGCCGGTGATGCGCTCGGCGCTCGACTTGGCCGGCTTGCCCGGGCCTTGCTGGCGGCCGCGCGTCATGCGGCGCCGAGCAGTCGGTCGATCCGCACGGAAGCCGGCGGATGCGAGTAGTAGAAGCTGGTGTAGACCGGGTCGGGCGTCAGCGTCGAGGCGTTGTCCTCATGGAGCTTCACCAGCGCGTTGACGAGGTCCTGGCGGTTGGTGTGGTCGACGGCGAACGCGTCGGCCTCGAATTCGTCCTTGCGCGAGCTCATGCTGCTGAGCGGCGTGACGAAGAACAGGAATACCGGCATGGCCAGGAAGAACAGCACGAGCGCGAGGCCCGCGTTGCTGCCCGTCAGCGACGGCATCGCGCCGAGGCCCGTGTAGAACCAGGTGCGGCCCGCGAGCCAGCCGAGCAGGGCCAGCAGCACGAGGCTCATCGCGAACACGACGATCATGCGCTTGACGATATGGCGGCGCTTGAAGTGGCCGAGTTCGTGCGCCAGCACGGCCTCGATCTCGCTGCCCGACAGCCGGTCGATCAGCGTGTCGAAGAACACGATGCGCTTGTTCGCGCCGAAGCCCGTGAAGTAGGCGTTGCCGTGCGCGGAGCGGCGGCTGCCGTCCATCACGAACAGGCCCTTCGCGGCGAACCCGCAGCGATTCATCAGGCCTTCGATGCGTGCGCGCAGCGCCTCGTCGGCGAGCGGCTCGAACTTGTTGAACATCGGCGCGATGAAGCTCGGGTAGATCACCTGCCCCAGCATCTGGTAGGCGACCAGGAAGATCCAGGCCCAGAGCCACCACAGCGGCCCCGCGCGGTTCATCAGCCACAGCACGACGAACAGCAGCGGCAGGCCGATCGCGGTACCGACCACGGTACTGAGGGCCAGATCCTTGAAGAACAGCTTGCGCGTCATGCGATTGAAGCCGAAGCGGGCTTCGATGCCGAACTGGCGTACGTATTCGAACGGCAGTTCGAGCAGGCTGGTGACCGCCATCACCACCACGATCACGAGGATCTGCTGGACGTAATGGCTGCCGCCGAGCCAGCCGCGCAGCGCCTGGTCGATCGCGCCGACGCCGCCGCACAGCGTCAGCACGATCAGCACTGCTGCGCTGGTCACGATCTGCAGCATGGTCAGGCGCGTGCGCGCGACCGTGTAATCGGCGGCGCGCTGGTGCGAGGCCAGCGGAATCGAGTCGCGGAACTGCGCGGGCACGGCATCGCGGTGCGCGGTGACGAAGCGGATCTGGCGCGAAGCGAGCCAGAGCTTGGCGCCGACCATCGCGAGGATCGCGGCGGCGAACAACAGGGTGAACGAGTAAGCGGACATCAGGGAGGCCGGTGGTATCTATGCGAGAATTATAAGTTCTAGCGGCGGGGGTACGCTCGACGGTTTTCGGCCCATGTGCCGGCCACGACAGCGGTGCGTCCGCCGCCGCCGATTCTTCAGGAAACCGTATGACCGATATCGCCCAATCCGCCGACCAGCCCGCGCTCGTTCGCAACGAACTCAATCTCGTCTGGCTCGACATGGAAATGACGGGTTTGAACCCGGATAGCGACCGCATCATCGAGATCGCCGTGGTCGTCACCAATTCCACGCTGGAGCGCGTCGTCGAAGGGCCGGTGCTGGCGATCCACCAGAGCGACGAAACACTCGCCAAGATGGACGCCTGGAACCAGTCGACGCACGGCCGCTCGGGCCTGATCGACCGCGTGCGTGCCTCCACCGTCAGCGAAGCCGATGCCGCCGCGCAAATCCAGTCGTTCCTCGCGCAATACGTGTCGCCCGGCAAGTCGCCGATGTGCGGCAACTCCATTTGCCAGGACCGCCGCTTCATGGCGCGCTGGATGCCCGAGCTCGAAACCTTCTTCCATTACCGCAACCTCGACGTCAGCACGCTCAAGGAGCTGTGCCGCCGCTGGCAGCCGGCCATCTACAAGGGTTTCCAGAAGCGCGCGATGCACACGGCGCTGGCGGATATCCACGAGTCGATCGACGAACTGAAGTACTACCGCGAGCACTTCCTCGTGCCGGCGGCGAGCGCTGCCGAGTAAGCCGTCACGCGGCGCAGTGAAACGATGAAACGGCCGGGCTTGCCCGGCCGTTGTCAATTGGCGCGCGGCGGACGCTGCGCGTTCTTCGGGCGGAACGCGGCGCAGATTTCCGGGTGGGTTTCGGCGTACGGGCCGCCGATCAGGTCGATGCAATAGGGCACGGCCGCGAAGATGCCCGGCACGAGCACCTTGCCGGTATCGTCGCGCAGGCCTTCCAGCGTTTCCTTGATCGACTTCGGCTGCCCCGGCAGGTTGATGACGAGTGCCGCGTGGTCGGGCGTTTCGCGGATCACGGCCACCTGTCGCGACAGGATCGCGGTGGGCACGAAGCGCAGGCTGATCTGGCGCATCTGCTCGCCGAAGCCGGGCATCTCGCGCGTGGCGATCGCCAGCGTCGCCTCGGGCGTGACATCGCGCCGGGCCGGGCCGGTGCCGCCGGTGGTCAGCACCAGGTCGCAGCCGGCCTCGTCGATCAGCGCGACGAGCGTGGCGGAAATCAGGGCGGCTTCGTCGGCGATCAGACGCGTTTCGGCGCGCCACGGGGAAGCGAGCGCCGTGCCGAGCCAGCCTTCGAGCGCCGGAATGCCCTGATCCTGATAATCGCCGCGGCTGGCGCGATCGCTGATCGAAACCAGCCCGACGATCAGCTCGTCCGGGTGCTTACGCTTCGTCGTCATCGGGATCGGTGTCCTCGTCGGCCTCGGCCTCGGCATCCTCGCCGGGCTTGGCGCTCGTCACCTTGATCCACTGGAACAGCTCGCGGAAGTAGCGCGGCGGCTTGCTTTGCTGCGCTTCCTTGCGGGCGTTGCGGATCAGCGTGCGGCCTTCCTGGGCGTCGGCGGCCGGGTGTGCCTGAATGAAGCGGGTCAGCGCCTCGTCGTCGGCCAGCAACTGGTCGCGCGTGCGCTCGATCCAGTGCAGCCGCGCCGTGGCGGCCTTGTTGACGCCGCGCTGCGAATCGAGCGCGGTGCGCAGTGCCGCGACCTCGGCCGGGTCGAGCGTGCGCATGACCTTGCCGACGTACTGCATCTGGCGGCGACGGCCTTCGTGATCGGTGATGCGGCGCGTTTCGCGCACGGCTTGGTCGAGTTTTTCCGACATCGGCATGCGCTTGAGCGCGTCTTTCGGCAGCTCGACGAGGTCGCGGCCCAGTGCCTGCAGCTCGTGCATCTCGCGTTTGAGCTGGGATTTGCTGGGGCGATCGTAGCCGTTGTCGGCGTCCGGTTCGGCGCCGTGCTCGATCGGTTGGATACGGGTTTTGCGGTTCATGGGCGAGATTGTATCGCGCCGCGAGCGGTTGCCGGCCGCCTTGGCTGCCGCGGTGTGCTGCAAGGCCCCGATAGGTGGCGCGGGCCGGACCTTGTTATGATCGCGGATACGCCACATTTCGAACCTCGCGGGCCAGCCGCCCGCTACCGGACCACACGACGATGCCTGCTCATACCGACGCACCCTCGCGCCATTTCCCGCACACGCAGGAACAACTGAAAGACATTGCCACGGAAATTCTCCGGCACGCGAAGGCGATGGGTGCGACCGATGCGGCCACCGAAATCTCGGAAGGTGACGGCCTGTCGGTGTCGGTGCGACGCGGCGAAGTCGAGACGATCGAGCACAACCGCGACAAGATGGTCGGCGTCACGGTGTTCCTCGGCAAGAAGCGCGGCAACGCGAGCACGTCCGATTTCTCGCCGGCGGCGCTCAAGGACACGGTCGCGGCCGCCTACAACATCGCGCGCTTCACGGCCGAGGACGAAGCCGCGGGCCTGGCCGAGGCCGAGCTGCTCGAAACCGCGCCGCGCGATCTCGATCTCTATCACCCGTGGGCGCTGACGGCCGACGAAGCCGTCGAAATCGCCCGCCGCTCGGAAGACGCGGCGTTCGCGGTCAGCCCGCAGATCCGCAATTCGGAAGGCGCGAGCGTGTCGGCCCAGCATTCGCAGTTCGTGCTGGCCACCTCGCGCGGCTTCCTGGCCGGTTATCCGTACTCGCGCCACTACGTTGCGTGCGCGCCGATCGCCGGCAGCGGCCGCCACATGCAGCGCGACGACTGGTACACCTCCACGCGCAACGCCGGCGATCTCGCCAGCCCCGAAGCGGTGGGCCGCTATGCCGCCGAACGCGCGCTGGCGCGGATGGGCTCGCGCCGGCTCGATACGCGCAAGGTGCCGGTGCTGTTCGAGGCGCCGCTCGCGGCGGGCCTGCTCGGTGCGTTCACGCAGGCGGTCAGCGGCGGCGCGCTCTATCGCAAGACGTCGTTCCTGGTCGACAGCCTCGGCAAGCCGGTGTTCGCACCGCACGTGCAGGTGGTCGAGGATCCGCACGTGCCGCGCGCGATGGGCAGCGCGCCGTTCGACGAGGAAGGCGTGCGCACGCATGCGCGCAGCGTGGTCAAGGACGGCGTGGTGGAGGGCTACTTCCTGTCCACCTACTCGGCGCGCAAGCTCGGCACCAAGACCACCGGCAATGCCGGCGGCTCGCACAACCTCGCGCTGCGCAGCTCGAACACGCGCGACAGCGACGATTTCGACGCGATGCTCAAGAAGCTCGGCACCGGCCTGCTGCTGACGGAACTGATGGGGCAGGGCGTGAACTACGTGACGGGCGACTATTCGCGCGGCGCGGCCGGCTTCTGGGTCGAGAACGGCGTGATCCAGTACCCGGTCGAGGAAATCACCGTGGCGAGCACGTTGCAGGAAATGTTTCGGCATATCGTCGCGATCGGTGCCGACACGATCGTTCGCGGCACGAAGCAAACCGGCTCGGTGCTGATCGAGCAGATGACGATCGCCGGGCAGTAAGCCGAATCGAACCGGCCCCGCTTCGCGCGTGGGCTGCAAAAACAAAGCGCCGCTCGAAGCGGCGCTTTGTTTTTTGGGGCGTGGCCTGCGATCCGTCTTCAGGCCTTGCGCGTGTACACCACGAACGCGTAGTCGAACGCATTCGGCTCGGTGGCGCGATGCGTGTCGCGCGAGGCCTCTTGCCACAGTGCGGGATCGGGAGCGGGGAACGACGCATCGCCGTCGAAATCGGCATCGATCTCGGTGACGATCAGCTTGTCGGCGCGGCCAAGGCCTTCGGCGTAAAGCTGCGCGCCACCGATCAGGAACGCTTCGGCGGCCTGGTCTTGCGCGGCGGCGGCCAGCGCGGCGTCGAGCGAGGTCACCGTATCGCAGCCCTCGAAGCGGCGTGCCGCGTCGCGCGTGACGACGATGTTGCGGCGGCCCGGCAGCGGCCGGCCGATCGATTCGTGCGTCTTGCGGCCCATCACGATCGGCGCGCCCATGGTGGTGCGCTTGAAGAACGCGAGATCTTCGGGCAGCTTCCACGGAAGCTGGTTGTCGCGGCCGATCACGCCGTTGCGCGCGCGTGCCACGATCAGGGTCAGGGTGGTCA
>NZ_BAAILN010000044.1:366509-410422 GCF_054589155.1 Burkholderia sp. 3C | reverse complement strand
GGCGGCCCGCGCGTCGCCCGATTGCGCGACGCGCGGGCCGTGCAACGCTCAGTGCCCGCTGTTGAGCGCCGCGATCGCGAGGCCGTTGTGCTGCAGGTTGCCCGCGCCGCCGGCGATGTTCACGCCGATGTTGCCGGTCGCACCCGTGAGGGTATTCGCGCCGAGCATCGCGGTGCCCACGAAGCGCCCGTCGATCTGCGCGCCGGCAAGCTGCGTGTTGTCGTCGGTGGCGACCATCGCGACCGTCTTCGCCTGCCCGGCGCTGGTGGTCGTCATCGAGCCGGCCAGGCTGTTGTTCTGCACGTTGCCGACGCCCGAGGCGACGTTCACGCCGACATTGCCCGACACGCCGGCCAGCGAGCCGTCGCCCAGCGAGGCGTTGAGCACGAAGTTGTCGATGCGCGCGTGGCCCGCCGACGACTGCGTGCTGAACGCCTGCGCGTTGCCGAACACGTTGCCGATATCGACCGAGGCGAGCGACACGTCGTTGCTCTGTGCGTTGTCGATGCCCATCGCGACGTTGATGCCGAGGTTGCCCTTCACGCCGGTGGCCGCGTTGCTGCCGGTAGTGGCAGTCAGCGTGCCGGCCTGGCGCGTGTCGGTGACGGTGGTGACGCTGCCCGAGGTTTCGGTGCGCTGCGCTTCGATGTTGCTGCCGAAGCCCCATGACGCGCTGCGCGCCGTCTCGGCGTGTTCGCGAGTCGAGAGCGAACCGCTCGATGCCGTTTTCGATTCGCTCTGCGAAGCATTCGCCTGCCAGGCCGAGCCCGATGCGCTGCTGCTGCGGCTCGCGCTGACGTCGGCATGCCGATGCGTGCTGCTGGCCGCATCCGTCGACGAGGACCCGCCCCACGCCGCCTCGGCCGCGCCGACGCGATAGCCGCTCGCGCTGTGCGAGGCGCTGCCGCCTGCCACGAAGCCGAACAGGCCCGGCAGCACGTAGCCACTGACCTGGTTGCTCTGGCTGCTGCCGGAGGCGGACGCCGCACCGCCCGCGATGAACGCCGCGCCGCCGGTGCTGCCCGTGCGGTGTTGGTTCGACGACTGGTTCGCCGTTACGCTCTGCTGCGAACTGGCCGTGCTGGTGCTGCCGCCCGCGATCCAGCCACTGCCGCTGGCCGAAGCCGATTGCGACGATTTCGTCTTCACCGAGGCATCGAACGAGGCCGACTGCGCGCTGCTGCGATAGGCGTAATCGTCGGCGGTGGTGCTGGCGGCGACATTGTCGACCGACACCGTCACGGCGCCCTGCGTGCTGCTTTGATGGAGCGGTGCCAGCGACACATGATTCAGTGCCACGGCCTGATGGTTGTCGATCACGGCGCCGGCGCTGCTCGACACGCCGACCACGCCATACAGGCCGACGGCGCCGAAGATGCCCACGGCTTGCGTGACGCCTGTCAGGTTGTAAAGGAATGCGTCGGCGGCAAAGGCGGTGCTGGCGGACGAGGCGAGGAGGGCGGCGGCGATGACGGTACGCTTCATGAATGGGCTCGGTGATGTAACGGTCGGAGGAATAAAAAGCGTGCCCGCCGGGGGACGGGGCACGTGAAAAAAGGTGTCGGCTCACGCGTGCGTCGCGCTGTTCGACGGGCTTCCTTTAGCGAAACGCGTGCCATCGACGCGCGAGGCCTGTCGCACAAGGATGTCTCCTCGCCATTCGGAAAATTTGACAGTGTCCCGAAGCAAAATCGTTTCAATTCTGAAACGCGGCATGTACGGATTACTTCGGATACCCAAGCGAATTAAAACGGCTGACACTGGTTTCGCCATCTCGGTGCAGCCCGCGCGCGGGGCCGCCGCTCCGGAGGTTCTCCAGAGGAATCGCGTCAAGTATCCAGTCGAACAACAATGCGAGAGCGAAACAACAATATGGCCGTGGGTCGCGGCCGCCAAAAAAGCAAGCGCCTTATTGCCGGGGAGACTTGAATGTCTGCAACAGGACGCGTTGGCCGTATCCGCTCGTGAGGGCCGGTTCGGCGGCGCGGTCGCACGCAAGGCCTCGCGTGCCGGGCATCGAACGAAGGATGGTGCGATGGAAATCGTCACTAGGCATCTGATCTATTTCTCGCGCGACCCGAGCGTGGAACTGCAACGCAGCTTCGACGCGCGCGGCTGGCGGGTCGAGCATGCGGCCACGGCGCGCGATCTGCGCCGGGCGGCCGCGCGCGGCGGCGCGGCCGGCGGCCTGCTCGACATGTCGGGCATCGATCCGGGCGAACTCGGCGACGTCGAGGCCTGCCTGAGCACGCCGAACGTCGGCTGGATCGCGGTGGCCCAGCGCGGCCAGATGCAGAACGTCGGACTGCGGCGGCTGGTACGCGATTACTGCTTCGACTACATGACGATGCCGTGCGACCGCGAGCGCATCGTCGAATCGGTCGGGCATGCCTACGGCATGGTCACGCTGACCGAGCCGCCGCTGGCGGCGACGCGCGGGGAGGGCGAGATGGTCGGCGCGTGCGAGGCGATGCTCGGGCTGTTCCGCACGCTGCGCAAGGTCGCGTCGACCGACGCGCCCGTCTTCATCTCGGGCGAATCGGGCACCGGCAAGGAGTTGAGCGCCGTGGCGATCCATGAACGTTCGGCGCGCGCCGCCGCACCGTTCGTCGCGATCAATTGCGGCGCGATTCCGCATCATCTGTTGCAGTCCGAACTGTTCGGCTACGAGCGCGGCGCGTTTACGGGCGCGACGCAGCGCAAGATCGGCCGCGTCGAGGCTGCGCATGGCGGCACGCTGTTCCTCGACGAGATCGGCGACCTGCCGCTCGAAAGCCAGTCGAGCCTGCTGCGCTTCCTGCAGGAAGGGCGGATCGAGCGGCTCGGCGGCCATGCGTCGATTCCGGTGGATGTGCGCGTGATTTGCGCGACCCACGTGGACATGGAAGCGGCGTTGCGCGCCGGCCGGTTCCGCGAGGATCTGTATCACCGGCTGTGCGTGCTGAAGGTGATCGAGCCGCCGCTGCGCGAGCGCGGCAAGGATATCGAGGTGCTGGCGCGCCACATGCTCGAACGGTTCCGGGGCGATGCGAGCCGCCGGCTGCGCGGCTTCGCGCCCGACGCGATCGCAGCGATGCACAACTACACGTGGCCCGGCAACGTGCGCGAGCTGATCAATCGCGTGCGGCGCGCGATCGTGATGTCGGAAGGGCGCATGATCAGCGCAGCCGATCTGGAATTGACGGATTTCACCGAATCGGCGCCGATCTCGCTGAACGCGGCCCGCGAGGCCGCCGAGCGGCGCGCGATCGAGATCGCGCTGCTGCGCCATCGCGGCCGGTTCGCCGACGCGGCGCGCGAACTCGGGGTGTCGCGCGTCACGCTGTACCGGCTGTTGGTGGCGCACGGCATGCGCGATCGCGATGTCGAGACGATCGGGCTGCCCATGCCGGCCGCCGGCTGAGTGTCGCGAGGCTTGTTAGAATCGCGGGACGGGTCGCGCTGGCGGCCGAAGGAACCCGCATGAAACAGTATCTCGATCTCGTTCGCACCATCCTCGATACCGGCTCCTGGCAGGAGAACCGCACCGGCATCCGCACCATCAGCATGCCGGGCGCGATGCTGCGCTTCGACCTGCAGCAAGGCTTTCCGGCCGTCACGACCAAGAAGCTGGCGTTCAAGTCGGCGATCGGCGAACTGGTCGGCTTCCTGCGCGCCACGCGCAGTGCGGCCGATTTTCGCGCGCTCGGCTGCAAGGTGTGGGATGCGAACGCCAACGACAACGCCGCGTGGCTCGCGAATCCGTATCGCACCGGCGTGGACGATCTCGGCGACGTGTACGGCGTGCAATGGCGCAGTTGGCCCGGCTACAAGGTGCTCGCCGCGCAGGCCACCGCGCAGATCGACGACGCCGTCTCGCGCGGCTACCGCGTGGTAACCGGCTTCGAGGACGGCGGCGCGCAGCAGGTGCTGCTGTACAAGGCGATCGACCAGTTGCGCGATTGCCTCGACACGATCATGCGCGACCCGTCGAGCCGCCGCATCCTGTTCCATGGCTGGAACCCCGTGAAGCTCGACGAGATCGCGCTGCCGGCCTGCCACCTGCTATATCAGTTCCTGCCGAACGCGGCGAAGCGCGAGATCTCGCTGTGCCTCTACATCCGCAGCAATGACGTGGGTCTCGGCACGCCGTTCAACCTGACCGAAGGCGCGGCGCTGCTGGAACTGGTCGGCCGGCTGACGGGCTACACGCCGCGCTGGTTTACGTACTTCATCGGCGATGCGCACATCTACGAGAACCAGCTCGACATGCTGACGCAGCAGCTCGAACGCGAACCGTACGAAAGCCCGCGCCTCGTGATCGCCGACCGTGTGCCCGAGTACGCGAAGACGGGCGTGTACGCGCCCGAATGGCTCGAACGGATCGAGCCGTCCGATTTCTCGCTCGAAGGCTATCGCCACCATGCGCCGCTGACGGCGCCGATGGCGGTGTAGCGCTCCGGGGGCAAGTGGCCCCCGATTTTCGTGGCCGTTAAAAAAGCCCGCGCCGTTTCGTTCGGCGCGGGCTTTTTGCGTTGAGGCGGGCGAGAGGCCGCGCTTTAGTGACGGCCTGGGTGCCCCTCGTTCGACGGCGCTTGCGGCGCGGGGGCCGGCGCGGAGCGTGGTTGCTCGAAATGGGGCGGCGGCGCGGCGGGACGCTCGAAGTGCGGCTGCGGTTGAAGGGCGGGACGCGGCTGCTCCATGCGCGGGGCTTGCTGTGGTTCGAAATGCGGTTGCGGCCGTTCCATGCGCGAGGCTTGCTGTGGTTCGAAATGCGGTTGCGGGCGCTCCATGCGCGGGGCTGGCTGTGGTTCGAAATGCGGTTGTGGCCGCTCCATGCGAGGCGCCTGCTGCGGCTCGAAGTGCGGCTGCGATTGCGCGCGTGGCTCCATGCGCGGCGACGCTTCATGCATCTGCGGCTGGCCGAACGACGGTTGCGGGAGGTTCCGGCGCGGCTCGTTGACCGGCTGCGGAACGGGCTGCTGCGCCGGCAAGCGCTGCATCGGCGCCGAATGCGCCTGCTCCGGCGGCCGCGAGACGAAACCGGGCTGCATCGTGTCGCCCGCTTGCGGACGCTGCCCCTCGACGCCACCCGACTGCCCGAACTGCGGACGCGGCGGCACACCGTTCTCGCGCAGGCCTTGCGGCTGGCCGGCATGGAACGGCGCGTTCGCGCGTTGCTGCGCGATCGGCGCATGCGGCTGAGTCCACGAAGGCGACTGTCCCGCCTCTGACTGCCCTGGATGGAAGCCGGCCCGGCCCGCATCCATCGGCGGACGCGGCACGCCGTTGCCGGCCGGCGCCGGTGCAGCCATCCCCGGCTGATGCGGCGCGAAGCCGGCCGTGGGTGGCATGCCCTGGCCGCCGCGCTGGATCGGCGCGCCGCCGCGTTCGGCGGACATACCCGGCATGCCCGGTTCGCCGCGCGGCATCACCTGACCGCCCGCGGTGGCGGATCGCACGGCCACCGGTGCCGGCCCGCCCGCCGGGTTCATGCCGCCCGGCCCGCGCGCCTCGCCACCGAACTGAGCACCCGGCCCGCGCTGGCCCGGCTGCAACACCGGCCCCTGACGGTTGACGAGCTGCACGTTGTGCATGGCCCACTGATTCGGCGCGCCGGCCTGCCCGGCGACCGGGTGCACCGGCCGCGCCGCGTAGTTCGGCGGCGTGCTGCTGCGAATCACGGGCGCACCGGCGCCCGGCACGTTGCCGCCATGCCGCGCGAACTGCTGCGCCTGCCGGTCGTGGAACGCGGCAGGCACGACCGGATTGCGCGTCGCCACGATCGGATGGCCGAGCGCCATTTGCGGCGGCCGATAGCTCGCGTTGCGCAGCCCGCCCGCGAAGCTCTGACGTACCGGCGCAATGCCCGGCGCGCCCGCGCCGAGATGCGCGTTGCGCCACTGCCGCGGATCGACATGCTGCGCGAAGCGCGCCACCGGCTGGCCGTGCACGAACGCCTGCGCCGGGATGGCGGTCACGCCGTTGCGCACGCGGTAGTTGATATAGGTGTTGTGGATGTTGATGTTGTTGACGATCGTGGTGCGGTTCACGCGCTCGTAGTAGCGCGGGCTCCAGCCGCCCCAGCCCGGCCGCCAGGCCTCGTGCGGCGCGAGCGGGAACCACGCCACGCCGGCGGCCACCGCGCCGCCCACGGCCAGCCCGACGCTCCAGTCGAAGCCGCCGCCCCCGCCGCCCACGAAACCGACCAGCGCCGGCGCATAGCAAGGCGGCTCGGCCGCCACGACAGGGCCGGGCACCCAGGCCCAGTTGTCGTCGACATAGGCCCAGCGGCCGTAGTGGTAGGGCGCGAAGCCCCACGGCGCGTCGTCGATCCAGGTCCAGCCCCATGGCGCCTGCCAGATCCAGTGGCCGGTGTGATACGGCGCCCAGCCGGCCGGCGTGCTGTTCGGCGTCCAGACCGCGCCGTATTCGGGCGTCTCGCGCCAGGTGCCGTTCGCGTCGAGGTCCTGATAACCGGGGATGTCGCGCGACACGTAGCGCGCCGAGATCGAACGATCCTCGGCCGCGTCGCGCGCGGCGGCCCAGCTATCGAACGGATCGGCCGGCGGCACGGCGTTGCCGGCCGTGCTCTGCAGGTTGGTGCCGGAAAACGTCAGTTGCTGGCCGGCCGCGAGCGGGATCTGGCCGGCCTCGCCGTAGGCGGTCGCCGTACCGCGGCGCACGGTGACGGTGGTCGAGGCGCCGTCCGGCGCGACGTCGACGCGGTAGTCGCCGGGGCCATTGATGGCGAGCGCGAGGTTCGGCGTGTCGATCTCGTAGGCGCCGCCGGGTGTCAGTTCGCGCACGTGCGTCGACAGCGTGCCGATGCCCACCTTCAATTGCGTGCTGCTGTCGTCGAGATTGAGAATCGCGAGCGACGTCGATTGGTCGAGCCGCACGGCCGTCGAGCCGATATGCAGTTCCGAGCGCGCACCCTGGTCGTTCCAGAGCTGATCGCCGCTGGTCAGCGGGCGGTTGACGGTCGCGTACGACCAGTCGCTCGCGCCGGCCGGCTCGGTCGTGACCGGGCCGGACAGGTAATCGAGCCGCGCGACGCGCGACGGCGGATCGCCGCCGGCTTGCTGCGCCGTGGGCGCGCCGTCCGGCGCGGGCGGTGTCTGGGCGAACGCGGGCGGCAGCGCGGTGGCGAGCGTCGCGATCGCGAGCAGCGTCGAGGCCGCCAGTGAACTGAGGGAATACGGAGCGCGGAGCGAGGTCATGTCGGACTCGTTATGGATCGTCGCGGGCGCGTACCTGGCCCGCGTGCGCCCACTGTACCCGCGCTCCGTGTATCCGGTTCGCCGCTTTTGTAATGCGCCTATGCACGGCGTAACAAAGCATGTCGCCGCCCGCGCGCCGCTCGTTGGCGGCCTTTACTGTGGGCTTCACGGCTGGCCTCGCGGCGGCCATCCCGGCGGGCTTCGCGGCGTGCCGTCAGGCGTCGGCCAGCAGCGCCTCGAAACGGCGCTGCCCGTCGGGCGTGATGCGCAGCACGCGCGGCTGGCTGGCCGGCTCGACCCAGCGCGCGCCGAGCCAGGCGTCGAGCAGCGCCGCGCCGAGCGCGCCGGCCAGATGCACGCGCCGCTCGCTCCAGTCGAGGCAGGTGCAGGCGAAGCGCCGCTTGCGCTGACGTTGCGCGCCGATATCGATGCGCCAGCGCTGCGCGAACGCGGCCGCGCCGAGCGGCGTCACGTCCACCTCGCGCTCGCGGGCGGCGAGCCAGCCGCGTTCGAGCATGCGGTCGTACACGCGCACGGCCAGTTCGCCGGCCATGTGGTCGTAGCAGGTGCGCGCGTGGCGCATTGCCGGCGGCACGGTGCGCGCGGCGGACGGTGTCGGGCGCGTGGCCGCCGTGGCCTGCGCGAGATTGGCGAGCGCCTCGATCGAGGCGGCGATGTCGGGCGACGCGATCCGGTAATAGCGATGGCGGCCGCGCACTTCCAGCGCGAGCAGGCCGCCGTCGCTCAAACGCGCCAGATGCGCGCTGCCGGCCGACGGCGAAAGCCCGGCGATCTGCGTCAGTTCGCCGGCCGGGCGTGCGCTGCCGTCCATCAGCGCCCACAGCATCGCCGCGCGGCCGGGGTCGGCCAGCAACGCGCCGATCCGGCTCAGGCCGGGAAAGTGCGGGTCGGTCGCGATCATGGGCGGCTCCTGGGGGCGATGAGAATCCGCGTAGTGTAGATGCGTCCGGCATCCGACGTTTCACCCGATCTTGAAACGTGGAATGCACGGAGCGCCGCGTAGAATGCGGCCATCGAACCTCGAGGAACGGACATCATGCGCGGAAGGATCAGGATGCTGCTGGCGGCGCTCGTGGCGGCCGGCTGTTGCGCGGGCTGCGCGAACGGCGGCGGTGGCGGTGCCTCGGACGGCGGCCACGGCAGCATCGAGATGTACGGCACGATCGATCAGGGCATCACCGTCCACAACTGACACAAGCAGGGCACGCCGCGCCAGGGCGGTTCGCCGGCCCGGCCCCGTATAATCGGCGTTCCCACACGATACCGTCGAAACGGAGCCCAGATGTCGAACTCATCGCCCACCGCGCCCCTCGATCGCACCGAGACCGTGTTCCGTTTTCTCGCCGAGCCCACCTCGGTGAACTTCGGCGGCAAGGTCCACGGCGGTGCGCTGATGAAATGGATCGACGAGACCGCCTACGCCTGTGCAGCGATCTGGTCGAGCCGCTATTGCGTGACCGTCAGCGTCGGCAATATTCGTTTCCAGCGGCCGATCCTGGTCGGCAACCTGGTCGAACTGAAGGCGCGTGTGGTCGCGACGGGCCGCACCAGCATGCATATTCACGTCTCGGTGCACGCGGGCGACCCGAAGGGCGGCGTGCTGCGCCAGACCACCGACTGCATGGTGGTGTTCGTCGCCGTCGACGAGAACGGCAATCCGCTGCCGGTGCCGCCGTTCGTGCCGAGCAACGATGAAGAGCGTCGCCTCCAGCAATACGCGATGGACGTGCGCGCCGCGCTCGACAAGATCGTCGAACTGAAGCCCGAGGAAGTCGCGAAGGGCAGCGTCTGAACGGCGCGCCGCACGCATCCTCGCAAAACGACAAGGCCGGCATTTGCCGGCCTTGTTCGTCGAGGGCGTTCAGCACGCCCTTTGGCGGCTCGTGCGGCGACGCTCAGTGGTTGCCGATCATCTCGCCCGGCTTGACCCATTCGTCGAACTGGGCATCCGTCACGTAGCCGAGCGCCAGCGCGGAAGCCTTCAGCGTGGTGCCTTCCTTGTGCGCCTTCTTCGCGATCTGCGCGGCCTTGTCGTAGCCGATGTGCGGATTGAGCGCCGTCACCAGCATCAGCGATTCGTTGAGCAGCGTATCGATGCGCGGGCGGTTCGGCTCGATGCCCACCGCACAGTGATCGTTGAAGCTCAACGCGCCGTCGGCCAGCAGACGCACCGATTGCAGCACGTTGTGCGCGATCATCGGGCGGAACACGTTCAGCTCGAAATTGCCGCTCGCGCCGCCGAAGTTGACGGCCACGTCGTTGCCGAACACCTGGCAGCACAGCATCGTCACGGCTTCGGACTGGGTCGGGTTGACCTTGCCCGGCATGATCGAGCTGCCCGGCTCGTTCTCGGGGATCGACAGCTCGCCGAGGCCGCAGCGCGGGCCGCTCGCGAGCCAGCGCACGTCGTTGGCGATCTTCATGAGGCTGGCGGCGACCGTTTTCAGCGCGCCGTGCGCGAACACCAGCGCGTCGGCCGCGGCCATCACCTCGAACTTGTTGGGCGCGGTCACGAACGGCAGTTGCGTGAGCTTGCCGATCTCGCCGGCCACGGCCGCCGCGAACTTCGGATGCGCGTTCAGGCCGGTACCGACCGCCGTGCCGCCCTGCGCGAGTTCGTACAGGTGCGGCAGCGTCGATTCGACGTGGCGGATGCCGTGATCGAGTTGCGCGACATAGCCCGAAAATTCCTGGCCGAGCGTGAGCGGCGTGGCGTCCTGCAAGTGGGTGCGGCCGATCTTGACGATCTCGGCGAACGCCTTCGATTTCTCGTCGAGCGTGGCGCGCAGGCGCTTGAGCGCCGGCAGCAACTGCGTGTGGATCGCGAACGCGGCGGCGATGTGCATGGCCGTCGGGAATACGTCGTTCGACGATTGGCCGCGGTTCACGTCGTCGTTCGGGTGAACCTTGCGCGACTCGCCGCGCACGCCGCCGAGCAGCTCGCTGGCGCGGTTCGCGATGACCTCGTTGAGGTTCATGTTGGTCTGCGTGCCCGAGCCCGTTTGCCAGACGGCCAGCGGGAATTCCTCGGGATGACGGCCGGCGATGATCTCGTCGGCGGCCGCGACGATCGCGTCGGCCTTGTCATTGGCCAGCACGCCGAGTTCGCGGTTGACGCTGGCGGCCGCGCGCTTGATCAGCGCGAGCGCGTGGATCAGTTCGGGCGACTGCTTTTCCGTCGAGATCTTGAAGTTCTGCAGCGACCGCTGCGTTTGCGCGCCCCACAGGCGGGCGTCCGGCACGGCGATTTCGCCGAACGTATCGCGTTCCATCCGTACTGCTTCGCTCATCTTGATGACTCCGTCACGAGAATTGGCTCCGCCGCGCGCGGCGGCGCGGCACGAAAGCGTAGGTGGGGACGGGCACCGTTCTCATGACGGCGTCCAGAGGCGACAAGCATAGCGCCGGGCGCGATTTTACGTCGGCTGGCGGCGCGGCGGGCAATGGGACGGGCGCGCGTGCGGGTATCGGTGCGGGGGCCGCAGGCGTAAAACCCGGGGGAGCAGGCAACCGGCCCGCGCGCCGTCGTGGCGTGCGCGGCCGGCTGCCGAACGGTCAGTGCGCGCTGCCGCGCGCCGCGCGGGTCTTGCTGTGGAAGCGCCAGGTCATCAGCACGGCGACGCTCGCGAGCCCCGCCGCCAGCCCCCACCACAGCCCGCGCGCGCCGAGCCCGACGTGGAACGCGAACCAGTAGCCGACCGGAAAGCCGACGCCCCAGTAGCCGAGCGTCGCGACGATCATCGGGATGCGCGTGTCCTTCAGGCCGCGCAGGCAGCCCGAGCCGACCGTCTGCATGCCGTCGACGATCTGGAACAGGGCGGCGATCGCGAGCAACTGCGTGGCCAGCGCGACGGTGCCGACGTTCTTCGGGTCGCCCAGATCCAGGTACAGCCCGACGATCGCGTGCGGCGCGGCGATCAGCAACAGCCCCGACAGCGACATGAACGCCACGCCCAGCCCGATCGCGGCGAAGCCCGCGTGCCGTGCCGCCAGCGGCGCGCCCGCGCCCATCCAGTAGCCCACCCGCACATTGGCCGCCTGGCCGATCGCCAGCGGCACCATGAACATGACCGAGGCCACGTTCAGCGCGATCTGGTGCGCCGCCAGCGACGATTCGCCGAGCACGCCGATGGTCAGGCCGGTGGCGAGGAACAACGTCGATTCGACCCCGTAGGTGATCGCGACCGGCCAGCCGACGCTGACCAGCTCGCCCATCAGCGGCAGCTTCGGTCGCGACGCCGCCACGAAATGGCGGAACGCCGGGCGGCCGTGCAGCAGCAGGACCAGCGCGATGGCCGTCAGCCAGATCGACAGCGTGGTGGCCACCGCCGAGCCGAGAAAGCCGAGGCGCGGCAGGCCGAATGCACCGTGGATCAGGCCGTAGTTCAGCACCGCGTTCACGCCGACGCTCGCGATCGACACCCACAGCAGCCGGCGCGCCGCGCCGATCGCCGGCAGGAACGCGCGCATCAGGCCCACGCCGATCAGGCTGCCGGGCGCGGCGAAGCACAGCACGCGGCAGTATTCGCCGATGTTGCGCGCCAGCTCGGCCGGCTCGTGAAACATCAGCAGCAACGGCTCGGCAAACAGCAGCACGACGATGGCCGGCACCGCCAGCAGCAGCGACAGCGCCACGCCTGTCCAGTAGATGTGCGGGATGCGGTCGTCGTCCTGCGCGCCGCGCGCGTGGGCGACGCTGACGCTGACCGAGGTCAGCACGCCTTGCAGCACCGTGACGACCACGAAGAACAGCGTTGCGCCGAGGCCGCCGGCCGCGAGCGCGTCGGGGCCGAGCGAGCCGAGCAGGACGGTGTCGGTCACGCTCATCGCCATCTGCGACAACTGGGCGATCGCGAGCGGCGCGGCGAGACGGGCGGTGTCGGCGGCGTGACGGGAAAAGGAAGGCGGCGGCGCGTGGGCCGCGCGCGGGAGGCCGGGAAGCGACATGAAGGGCCGCGGGAAGACAGGCCCGCGCTCTCGGTTGTTGTAGTGAGACGGCAAGCTTACGGTTTTCCTGCACGGCTGTCGAATCGACATGCCGGGCAGCGGCGGGCGCCGCTCGGGCACCCGCGTCGGCGCTCAGGCGCCGTGGACGGCGATCCGCGTGTCTTCGAACAGCACCACCTGGCCCGCGCGGATCTTGCAGGTCTTGCGCAGCTCGGTCGCGCCGTCCACCTTGACGGCGCCCGAGGCGACCAGCACCTTCGCGGAGCCGCCGCTGTCGGCCACGCCGGAGATCTTGAGCAGGTTGTGCAGTTCGACGTAATCGCCGGTCAGCGTGAAATCGAGGTTGGGCATGGGGCGATGCGCGCGAACGGCGCGCAATGTGTAAAAAAGCAAGGCTCGCATCATAAGCCAGCGCGCGGCCGGGGGCGAGCGCGGCGCGCGAAACCGCCGGATTGGCGGGCTGGAGCGGGTTCGGCCGGTGTGGGCGCGGAACGGGAACGTTCGCTGCGTCAGGAAACGGGACCGGAAGCGAAGATCCCGATCCCGAGGCGCCGGCGGATGGCCCATGTAAGTGGATGTATGCCAACCGTCAGCAAATGCAAGCTTGGGTAACAGTCGGCGTTTCCGGCGAACCGGCCGCGGCACGGGCCGGTCTGTCTACCAACTGCCGCATGTCGCGGCGGGGCGGTGCGGCCCGTTTCGAAGGCCGCGCCGGCCAATTCCCCGAGGAGGAATGCTATGACCACGATTCGCAAAATGCTGATGAGCGCTGCGCTGGTGACGACGACCGTGTTCGCGGCAACATCCGCGATGGCCCAGGCCGGTGGTGGCGCGGGCGGCGGTGCTGGCGGTGGCGGCGGCGGTGCAGCCGGCGCGGGCGGCCAGTCGGGCGGCACCGGCGGCAACGACGCCGCACCGACCGCACCGGGCAACGGCACGCCCGCCAACAGCGGCGCGATGAGCGCGCCGGGCGCCAAGCACACGATGAAGTCGCATCACGCCAAGACGCGCGCGAACAGCTCGGCGCACGGCGCGAACTCGAAGGCGGGCGATGCCGTGAACGGCAATACGAGCGGGATGTCGCCGGCCGGCAACGGTACGCCGGGTTCGGGCCAGTCGCAGTAAGCGATGCGGCAACAACGGGGCGGGACGCCGATCCGCCTTTGCCGCCGGGCTTGAAAACGGCAACGGGCCGAACCTCGCTTTGTGCGGGGTTCGGCCCGTTTTTATGCCGCGCCAGGGCAGGCGCGGCGTACCTCGTTATTGACGCTGCTGCGGTGGCCGTGCCGCCGGGTTCTGCTGCGCGGCCCTGGCCGGCGTGGGCACCATGAAGATGCTGCGCAGCCACGCGGCGAGCCGCGTGAACACGTCGTGCGGTTCCTCGACGAAGATTTCCGGCTTCAGCAGGCGCAGGTATTCCATGATCTGCTGCGCTTCCTGCTTTTGGAACGAGCCGTGCGACAGCCCGAGCCGCAGCAGGCCGCGCAGCTCGCCGAGCTTCTCGCGCGCCGTGCTGCCCACGCTCATCTCGCAGGCCAGCTTGGCTTCATAGACGCGCTGGCGCAGCGATTCGGCCAGCCGCCAGGCCGGCGTCTGCATGCGCTCCTCGAGCGTCTGGATGTCGTGCACGGCCGATTTGATCTGCGCGGCCAGCGGATCGACCAGCGAGGCGTCGCCCTGCGCTTCCGTGACGATTGCGGCGGCCCAGTCATGGCAGGCCTTCAGCAGTTCGTCGGGAGTCCATTCGCTGCGCGAGGCAAAGCCGAAGCCGAACGTTTCCGCCTGACGCATCAGGATCTCGACCACGTTCGGGAATTCCTTGTCGAGCGTGCGCTTGGCCCAGGCGTACTGGCCGCCCTGCAACATGCGCTGCACGGCGTGCTCGGTGAGCGGCACCATGTTGTCGAGCAGCTTGGCGCGCAGGAAATCCTCGAACGAGGGCGTCGCGAACTGCGGATCGAGCTTCAGCGAGACACGCACGAACGCATCGAAATCCTTGCGCAGCGACGTGATGGTGTCGTCCTTGATCGACAGCGTGATATGACCCATGAATTTCTCGGAACGCGGTGGCTGCCGGCGTCGACCGCGCGCCGGCATGCGCCGCCCGCATCGGCCGGCCGTGGCTGATGCCGGCCGGCTCCGTCGCGATTGGCGCCAGGAGGGTTTTCCTCTCTTATCGGCGCGTGCGAAAGAAACTTGAGGGCGTGGGCGCGGGCGCGGGGCGTGCCGGCCGGGCTCGGTCCGTCTGATCCGGCTCCGCTCGACTCGGTCCGACTCGGTCCGACTCGGTTAGGCTCGGCCCGCGCCGGTCCGGACGAGCCCGGCGGCGACTCAGCGACGAATCCCGTGATGAGTTCGGAGCCCCCGGCCCGATTCAGGCCGGCAGCCAGCGCGGCATCACCACGCCTTGCCAGACGAAGAACACCGCCAGCCCGACGGCGATCGTCAGGAGCGGCCGGCGTGTGGCGGCCGAGACGATCACCGCCGCCAGGCCGCCCACCAGTTGCGGATTGCGCAGGCCGAACTCGACGCCGCCGCCGTGCGGCGCGACCGTCATCGGCACGATGATCGCCGTCAGCACCGTGACGGGCACGAAGCCGAGCGCGGTGCGCACCAGCGGCGGGAACACGAGCCGTTCGCCGAACAGGAACAGCGTCGTGCGGATCGCGTAGGTGACGGCGGCCATGCCGAGCAGAATCAGGACGTAGCTCACGAGGCAGCCTCCGAGCAACGGCGCGCGCGCACGTGATCGCGCAGCGACAGCGCGACGCCCACCGTCACGCCCGCCACCACGGCGGCCAGCAGGTTCAGCTTGTACGGCAGCGCATGGCAAAGCTGGGCGATCACGCCGGCCGTGGCCGCCGCGGCCAGATAGCGGAACGCGGCCAGTTGCGGCACCACGATCGCGATGAACGTGGCGGCCATCGCGAAATCGAGCCCGAGCGCCTGCAGGCCGGGGAACGCCGCGCCGAACAGCAGCCCGACCACGGTCCAGATCTGCCAGTTCACGTACATCGCGACGCCGGAGCCGAGGAAGTAGTGCGGCCCCATTTCGCCGGGGCGCGTGTGGCGGTAGCGCGCGTAGGCCACCGCGAACACCTCGTCGGTCATCAGCGCGCCGAGCGTGGCGCGCCAGCGCAGCGGCAGATGCGCCACATACGGCGCGAGCGTGGCCGAGTAGAGCAGATGGCGCAGGTTGACGATCAGCGTGGTGGCGATTACCACCAGCGCGCCGGCGCCGCCGGCCAGCAGGCCGATCGCGATGAATTGCGCCGAGCCGGCGAACACGATCAGCGACATCAGCTCGCCATGCCACCAGGCCAGCGGGCCGGCCGTGACGAGCGTGCCGAAGATCACGCCGAACGGCGCGGCGCCGACCATCATCGGAAACGTATCGCGCGCGCCGTCGGCGAATTCGCGCAGCGGGCGCGGCTGGCGCTGCGTGAGGGATGGATTGGGGTGAGACGGGTTCAACGGTGAGTCCTCCTGAACGCCGAGCATAGCGAAGCGGCGTCAGGCAGGCTTGTACGTTCTTGCGCGGCGGTGAACTTACTTCTTCGCGCTCTGCCAGCGGCCCGGCGGCACGCCGAACATCCGTTTGAAGTGGCGCGTGAAATGGCTCTGATCGACGAACCCGCTGGCGGCCGCCACGTCGGCCACGGCCAGGCCCGCGCGCAGCGGCGCGAGCGAGCGGTGCAGGCGCAACTGATTGCGCCACGCGTGCGGCGCCATGCCGGTCGCGCGCGTGAACAGCCGCGCCGCATGGAACGGCGACAGCCCGGCCGCCTCGGCCATTTCGGCCAGCGTGACGGGCGTGGTCAGATCGGCGGCGAGCCGTTCGCGCATGCGCGCGACGCGGGGTTCGTCGGCGGCCGGCACGCCGGCGCGCGGCCGGCCGAGCGCATGCCGCACGAGCAGCGTGGAGAGCGCGTCGAGCAGCGCCGTTTCGGCCGCCAGCGGCTCGACCAGGCCGCGCGGCAGCGGTGGGGCGGCGAGCGGGCCGGGTGGTGGCGGGGGATCGTCGTGAGCCGGCGCGATATCGATGCCGTCCGCTTCGAGCAGACGATGCGCGAGCAGCAGGCGGCGTGCGCAGTCGGGATCGTGCAGCGCGTCGTCGGGGAACCACGGCACCGGTTGCGGCGATCCGGCGATTTCGTCGGCCAGCGCGCGCAGGTAATCGATCGGCACGTAGGACACGCGATAGCGCCAGCCGTCCTCGGTCGCGCGTGAACCGGTATGCACCTCGCCCGGGTGGATGATCGGCATCGAGCCGGTATCGGCGATCCGCAGGCTGCCGCGATAGCGATAGTGCTCGGCACCGGTTTCGATCACCGGCACCGTATACGCGTCATGCCAGTGCGGCGCGAACGTGTGCTCGCGATAGGTGGCGGTGACGAGATCGGCCTCCGGCAGCAACGGCGTGCGCCAGTAGCGGGCGGCATCGACGAGACGGGCGGAGCGCATGGCGTGGCGACGGGAACGGGCGGTATTACTTGAGCGGGATCGGCGTGCCGTCGGGCACCGGCACGGCCGTGACGCTGTTCTTCGCGCTGCCCGACACCACGCGATCGCTGTAGGTGAGGTACACCAGCGTGTTGCGTTTCTTGTCGACCACGCGCACCACGTGCAGGGTCTTGAAGATGAACGACATGCGTTCGCTGAACACGTCGGTCTGCTGCTTGAGCGGCTGCGTGAAGTGGATCGGCGCGACCTGGCGGCAGGCGATCGACGCCTCGCTCGGGTCCTCGGCCAGGCCGAGGCTGCCCTTGATGCCGCCGGTGCGCGCCCGCGATACGTAGCAGGTCACGCCCTGCACGAGCGGGTCGTCGTAGGCTTCGACCACCACGCGATCGGAGCCGGTGACGCGGAAGTTCGTGTTGACGCTGGCGACTTCCTCGGCGCCGGCGGCGAACGGAAGCAACGAGACGGCGAGGCAGGTCGCGGCGGCAAGGCGATGGTGGATCATGGGCGGGGCGGGCGGAATGCGAAAGGAATTCGACTCTAGCACGGCGCGCTGCCGGGTTTTCGCGCGGGCAGCGATGCGGAAACGGCGAGGGGCAGGGCGGAAAAACAAAAAGGCCCGTCGTGAGACGGGCCTTTTCGCTGTTTGGCTCCCCGACCTGGGCTCGAACCAGGGACCTACGGATTAACAGTCCGGCGCTCTACCGACTGAGCTATCGGGGAATAAATCGGTACTGCGTTTGTTCAGTGCGGGCTCGCTGAAACCAGCGCGCCAAGCATTTTTGGCTCCCCGACCTGGGCTCGAACCAGGGACCTACGGATTAACAGTCCGGCGCTCTACCGACTGAGCTATCGGGGAACAAACAGCAGAGAAACGAGATTCTATGAGGCTAACGAAAACGTGTCAAGCCCCTGCGCGAAATTTCCGGAAACCCGGATGCGAGGCTGCGCCGCGGACGGGCGCAGCGTGACGAGATCAGCGCTCGAGCAGGTGCAGTTTGTCCTGCACGTCCTTCCACTCGTCGGCGTCGCCGGGGGCGGGCTTCGTCTTGGTGATCGACGGCCACAGCTTGGCCAGTTCGGCATTCAGCGGCGTGTATTGCTGCTGGTCGCCGGGAACGTCTTCCTCTGCGTAGATCGCATTGGTCGGGCATTCGGCCACGCACACGGCGCAGTCGATGCACTCGTCCGGATCGATCGCGAGAAAATTGGGACCTTCACGGAAGCAATCCACCGGGCACACATCGACGCAATCCGTGTATTTGCACTTGATGCAGCCTTCGGTCACAACGTGAGTCATTCAAAACGCTCCTGCTTGGCGATGATATGTGTGGGGGTAGGCTTTGCGCCAAATGCGGCATTGTAACTGAAGCGGAAAACCCTTATCCAGCCACCCCGGCCCTGTCTTATACCGTTTCGTGATTAGTTTATGGCGTGGCGCCGCGTCGCCGTGACGGGGATGGTCTGGCGCGCATTCGGGTAACATGCGGCAGGCATGTCCGGGCAGGGCGCTCGCGTGGAAACGCTGCGGCTCGTTCCGGTTCCGGCGCTTCCTCGCGGCCGGGGTCGTGCGCGGCGGTCTTCGCGCGTTAGGCAGTCTTTCTAGGCAGTCTCGAATCATGATCATTACTTCGCTGCTCGACACCGATCTGTACAAGTTCACGATGATGCAGGTGGTGCTGCATCACTTCCCGGCCGCCAACGTCGAATACCGGTTCCGGTGCCGCAATCCCGGCATCGATCTCGTGCCGTATATCGACGAGATTCGCGATGAAGTGCGCGGCCTGTGCCATCTGCGTTTCACCGAGGCTGAACTCGATTACCTGCGCGAAATGCGCTTCATCAAGGGCGATTTCGTCGAGTTCCTCGCGCTGTTCCATCTCAACGAGAAGTACATCGAGATTTCGCCGTCGCCGAAGGCCAACGGCGAGATCGACATCGTGATTCGCGGCCCGTGGCTGCACACGATCCTGTTCGAGATCCCGGTGCTGGCGATCGTCAACGAGGTGTATTTCCGCAACACGCAGACCGAGCCCGATTACGGCGAGGGCCGCGATCGCCTGCGCGACAAGATCACCCTGCTCGGCGCGAAGCCCGAATTCTCCGAATGCAAGATCGCCGATTACGGCACGCGCCGCCGCTTCTCGAAGGTGTGGCACGAGGAAGTGGCGATGACGCTGCGCGACGGGCTCGGTGCGCAGTTCGCCGGCACCAGCAACGTGTATTACGCCAAGAAGCACGGCATCACGCCGCTCGGCACGATGGCACATGAATACCTGCAGGCCTGCCAGGCGCTCGGCCCGCGGTTGCGCGATTCGCAGATCTACGGGCTCGAGATGTGGGCCAAGGAATATCGCGGCGACCTCGGCATCGCGCTGTCCGACGTGTATGGCATGGATGCGTTCCTGCGCGATTTCGACATGTACTTCTGCAAGTTGTTCGACGGCGCGCGCCACGATTCCGGCGATCCGTTCGAGTGGGGCGAGCGGATGATCCGTCACTACGAGTCGAACCGCTGCGACCCGCGCACCAAGGTGCTGGTGTTCTCCGACGCGCTCGACATCCCGAAGGTGCTGCAGCTTTACGAGCGCTTCCGCGACCGCTGCAGGCTCGCGTTCGGCGTCGGCACCAATCTGACCAACGACCTCGGCTACCGGCCGCTGCAGATCGTCATCAAGATGGTTCGCTGCAACGGCCAACCGGTCGCCAAGCTGTCCGATTCGCCGGGCAAGAGCATGTGCGACGACAAGAACTATCTGGCCTATCTGCGCCAGGTGTTCGGCATCGCCCAGCCGGACGAGGACAGCGCGGGCAAATAAGGCCGCGAGCCGGCACGCGCCCCCCCGGGCGCGCTGCCGCGACCTGTCCGAACGGCCGGTGGCGGGCCATCGCGCCGGCACCGGCCGTTATAATCGAGCGCGATCCCACCGCCACGTTCACGAGGACCGCACATGGACACGTCGGCTGCCCGCCGCAAGATCTTCGCGCGCATCCGCGCGGCCCAGGGGCGCCCGGCCGAAGCCGAGGCGCACGAGCACGAACAGGCCGCCGATTACCTGGCGCGCCATCCGGCCGGCCCGCGCCCGCCGATGCCCACCGATCCCGACGCGCTCGTCGCACGCTTCACCGAGGAAGCCGTGCGCATGGCCACCACGGTCGAAGCCGTCGATACGCTGGCCGACGTGCCGGCCGCCGCCGCCCGCTATCTCGCCGAACATGCCTTGCCCACGCAGGCGATCGCCTGGCGCACGCTTGCCGAACTCGATTGGCGCGCGGCCGGCCTCGGCGTCGAATGCCGCAAGCCGCGCGACGGCGATCTGGTCGGCATCACGGGCTGTTTCTGCGCGACGGCCGAAACCGGCTCGCTGGTGCTGCTGTCCGGGCCGGACACCTACGCATCGGCCGCGCTGCTGCCGGAAACCCATCTCGTGGTGGTGCCCGCCTCGCGCATCGTGGCCGGGCACGAAGAAGCGTTCGCGCTGATCCGCGCCGAACACGGCGAGTTGCCGCGCGCCGTGAATATCGTGTCAGGGCCGTCGCGCACCGGCGATATCGAGCAGACCATCGTGCTCGGCGCGCATGGTCCGTACCGCGTCCACGCGATCATCGTGGGCGGCGCATGAGCCGCGCCGCCCGTTTGTTTTTTTCGTCGCTGCATGGCGCGCTGCGTTTGCCGCGCGTACCGTTCGCCGCGTGCGTGCCGGTGCTGGCCGTGCTGGCGCTGATGCCACTGCCGGCCTCTGCCGCCACGCTCGACGGCGCCACGCTGTCGGCGCTGTGGGGCCTGCCGTTCGCCGGCATGCTGCTGTCGATCGCGGTGTTCCCGCTCGTCGCGCCATTGTTCTGGCATCACCATTTCGGCAAGATCGCCGCGGCCTGGGCGCTCGCGTTTCTCGTGCCGTTCGCGGCCGTGTTCGGCGCGGGCGTGGCGTTCGGCACGCTGGTGCATGCGCTGCTCGAGGAATACATCCCGTTCATCGTGCTGCTGACCACGCTCTATACGGTAGCGGGCGGCATTTGCGTGCACGGCGACCTGCGCGCCTCGCCCGCGCGCAATACCGGGCTGCTCGCGCTTGGCGCGCTGCTCGCAAGCCTGATGGGCACCACCGGCGCCGCGATGCTGCTGATCCGGCCGTTGCTGCGCGCCAATGCCGCGCGGCCGCGCGTGGTGCACGTCGTGGTGTTCTTCATCTTCCTGGTGGCGAACGCGGGCGGCGCGCTGTCGCCGCTCGGCGATCCGCCGCTGTTTCTCGGCTTCCTGAACGGCGTCGATTTCTTCTGGACCACGATCCATCTCGCGCTGCCCACGCTGTTCATCTGCGGCGTCCTGCTGGCGGTCTTTCATGCGCTCGATAGCTGGCGTTTCCGGCGCGACGGCGACGGTGGCCGTGGCGATAAGCCCGCCGGCGTCGCGCCGGTGCCGATCCGTATCGAGGGCACGTTCAACTTCGTGCTGCTGGCCGTGATCGTCGGGCTGGTGCTGATGAGCGGCATCTGGAAGCCGGGCATCGTGTTCGACGTGTTCGGCACGCACGTGGCGTTGCAGAACGCCGTGCGCGACGTGGCGCTGATCGCTGTTGCGCTGCTTTCGCTGGCGCTGACGCCGCGCGCGGCGCGTGAAGGCAATGCGTTCGACTGGGCGCCGATCGAGGAGGTGGCCAAGCTGTTTGCCGGCATCTTCGTGACGATCGCGCCGGTCATCGTGATCCTGCGCGCGGGCGCGGGCGGCGCGTTCGCCTCGATCGTGCATCTGGTGACGGACGCGCACGGCGAGCCGATCGTGCCGATGCTGTTCTGGGCCACCGGTTTGCTGTCCTCGTTCCTCGACAATGCGCCGACCTACCTCGTATTCTTCAACCTCGCCGGCGGCGATGCGTCGACGCTGATGACCACGGGCGCTGCCTCGCTCGCGGCGATCTCGGCCGGCGCGGTCTTCATGGGCGCGAACAGCTATATCGGCAATGCGCCGAACTTCATGGTGAAGGCGATCGCCGAATCGCGCGGGGTTCGCATGCCGAGCTTCTTCGCCTACCTGGGCTGGTCGTTCGGCATTCTCGTGCCGGTGTTCGCGCTGACGACATGGCTCTTCTTCTCCGCCTGAGCAGGGCGGATTTCAACACGGTTTGGCGGGCGGCCCGGCGGCGCAGTCGTGCGAAGCCGGCCGCGCGCATTTGACGGAGGCAGGCAATGCAGAAAATCCTGGTGGCGCGTCCGATCTTTCCGGATGTGATCGAGCGTCTGAAGCAGCATTTCGAGGTGGACTGGAACAACGGCGACGCCCTCTCGCCCGACGCACTCCATGCGCGGCTCGCCGACAAGGACGGTGCGCTGACGGCCGGCGACCCGATCGGCGCCGCTGCGCTGGCCGCCGCGCCCAAGCTGCGCGTCGTATCGAACATGGCGGTTGGCTACAACAACTTCGACATCGCGGCGTTCAACGCGGCAAACGTGCTCGGCACCAACACGCCCGACGTGCTCAACGAGAGCACCGCCGATTTCGGCTGGGCGCTGATGATGGCGGCCGCGCGCCGTATCGCCGAATCGGAGCACTGGCTGCGCGCCGGCAAGTGGGAGAAGTGGTCGTTCGACAGTTTCCTCGGCGCGGACCTGCATGGCGCGACGCTCGGCGTGGTCGGCATGGGCCGCATCGGCCAGGCGCTCGCGCGCCGCGCGCGCGGCTTCAACATGCGCGTGGTGTATCACAACCGTTCGCGCGTCGCGCCCGAGATCGAGGCCGACCTGAACGCCGAATATCTCTCGAAGGAAGCGCTGCTGCGCCAGGCCGATCATGTCGTGCTGGTGCTGCCCTATACGAAGGAAAGCCATCACACCATCGGCGCGGCCGAGCTGGCGTTGATGAAGCCCACCGCCACGCTGACCAATATCGCGCGCGGCGGCATCGTCGACGACGCGGCGCTGGCCGTGGCGCTGCGCGAGCGCCGCATCGCGGCGGCCGGCCTCGACGTGTTCGAGGGCGAGCCGAGCGTGAACCCGGCGCTGCTCGAGGTGCCGAACATCGTCATCACGCCGCATATCGCGAGCGCCACCGAGGCGACGCGCCGCGCGATGGCGAACCTCGCCGCCGACAACCTGATCGCGGGCCTCGGCGTCGGGCCGCGCGCGGGCCGCCCGCCGAACCCGGTCAATCCCGACGTGCTCGGCAAGGCACGCGCATGACGATGCCGTTGTTGCTTGGCGCGATCGTCGTGCTGGCGGTGGCGCTCGCGATCGCGCTGGTGGTGCTCTGGCGCGGCTCGGGCCGCGCCGGCGATGGCATCGGCTGGCTCGGCGAGCGGCTCGACGACGTGCAGGACGAGCAGGCTCGCGCCACTGAGCGGCTCGAACGCGCGCTGCGCGGCGAAATCACCGAAAGCTCGCGCGGCGCGCGCACCGAGTTGTCGGGCAGCTTCGCGCAGCTCCAGCAGATGCTCGCCGCGCAGATGACGAGCGTGGCCACCGTGCAGAATCAGCAGATCGACGGCTTCGCGCAGCAACTGGCGAAGCTGGTGGCCGCCAACACGCAGCAGTTCGACGCGATGCGCGACGGCCTGCATCAGCAGGCGCAACTGGCGCGCGACGAGCAGGGCGCCGCGCTGCGCCATTTCGGCGCCGTGCTGAACCAGCAGCTCGTGCAACTGACCGAGGCGAACGACCGTCGCCTCGGCGAAGTGCGCGCCACGCTCGAACAGCGCCTGAAGGACATCGAGGCGAACAACGCCGCGAAGCTCGACGAGATGCGCCGCACCGTGGACGAAAAACTGCACGCGACGCTCGAACAGCGGCTCGGCGAATCGTTCCGGCTGGTGTCCGAGCGGCTGGAGCAGGTGCATCGCGGGCTCGGTGAAATGCAGACGCTGGCGGCCGGCGTGGGCGATCTGAAGAAGGTGCTGACCAACGTCAAGACGCGCGGCACCTGGGGCGAGGTGCAGCTCGAAGCGCTGCTCGAACAGATGCTGACGCCCGACCAGTACGCGAAGAACGTCGCGACGGTGCCCAAGCGCAGCGAGCGCGTCGAATTCGCGATCCGCCTGCCCGGCAGGCAGCACGATTCGCAGCCGGTGTGGCTGCCGATCGACGCGAAATTCCCGCGCGAGGATTACGAGCGGCTGATCGATGCGCAGGAGCGCGCCGATGTCGTGGCCGTGGAGGAGGCGGCGCGCGCGCTCGAAATGCGGATTCGCGCCGAGGCCAAGACCATCGCCGAGAAGTACGTCTCGCCGCCGCACACCACCGATTTCGCGCTGCTGTTCCTGCCGACCGAGGGGCTGTATGCCGAGGTTCTGCGGCGCCCCGGGTTGACCGACCTGCTGCAGCGCGAGTATCGCGTGACGGTTGCCGGGCCGACCACGCTGACGGCACTCCTCAACAGCCTGCAGATGGGCTTCCGCACGCTGGCCATCGAGCAGCGTTCGAGCGAAGTCTGGCAGGTGCTGGGCGCGGTCAAGACCGAGTTCGGCAAGTTCGGCGACGTGCTGGCGCGCACCAAGGCGCAACTCGAAACGGTGACGCGCTCGATCGAGTCGGCCGAGCAGCGTACGCGCGTGATGAGCCGCAAGCTCAAGGACGTCGAGGCCTTGCCCGGCGACGATGCGGCAGGCTTGCTCGGTGAGGCGGGGCCGGACGAGGAAGGGTGATGAAGCGGCGCACCGGGCGGTGCGCCGTGTTGGTCCGTGTCAGTTGTTGCCGGCCGGCTTGGCCAGCGCTTCGAGCTGCTCGCCCGTCACGCGCACCACGCGCCAATCGGGCAGTACCGTCGCGCCGAGCCGTTCGTAGAAATCGATGGCCGGCTGGTTCCAGTCGAGCACGGTCCATTCGAAGCGCCCGCAGCGCCGCTCCACCGCCAGGGCCGCCAGCGCGCGCAGCAACCGCGTGCCGAGGCCGGTGCCACGGCAGGCCGGCTGCACGTAGAGATCTTCGAGATACAGCCCGCGCTTGCCGAGGAACGTCGAATAGTTCTGGAAATACAGCGCGTAGCCCACCACGGCGCCATCTTGCGTCGCGACCAGCGCGCCCGCGGCCGGGTTCGGCCCGAACAGTGCGTCGTCGAGATCGGCCTCGGTTGCGACGAACAGGTGCGTCAACGATTCGAACTCGGCCAACTCGCGCATCAGCGCGACCAGCGCGGCGGCATCGCCGGGTTGGGCGGCGCGGATGGCCGCCGTGCTCACGCTTCTTCCTGAACGTCGGACAGCACGATCTCGATGCCGCCGAAGCGCGAGGCCACCCAGTTGTAGGCGTGGCAGGCAATCCACAGCAGCACGAAGCCGATGATCGCGTTCAGCAGCAGCGCGCTGAAGATCGTGCTCAACTCGACCGACCCATAACGCACGAACGCGACGAGAATGCCGAGCAGCACGATCGGCACGCTGAACGTCAGGTACACGAGGATCAGCGCCTTGGCCGTCTGCCCCGCCGCGATCGAGGTAATTTGCTTTTTCATAGTCGAGTTGCCCCGTAAGTGCTAGTGCAGGAAATATTGAATTTTAGAGTGCGCCGGCGAACGGCAGAATCTCGACCGTCTCGCCGGCTTCGACGCGAGCGTGCGCCGCGCCGATCACGATGAAGCAATTCGCGTCGCTGAGGCCTTTCAGCGATGCCGAACTTTGCGAGCCTGCCGGGGCGACTTGCCAGTGGCCATCGGTGTCGCGCGTGGCGATGCCGCGCAGGAAATCGGTGCGGCCCGTGCGCGTGTCGATCGCGTCGAGCGCGCGGGCCGGGTAGCGCGCGGCCGGTTCCGGCTGCGCGCCCATGCAGGCCAGCAGCGCGTCGCGCACGATCACCTGGAACGTGGCGGCGACCGCTACCGGGTTGCCGGGCAGGCCGAAGAACAGCGCGGCACGAGCGCCCGGTGCGCAGGCGTCGAGCTGGCCGCAGGCGAGCGGCCGGCCGGGGCGCATCGCGAGGCTCGCGAAATGCACGTGGCCGAGCTTGCCGAGCAGGTCGCGCGTGAAATCGGCGTCGCCCACCGACACGCCACCCGAGGTGATGACCACGTCGGCCCGCGTGGCCGCGTCGCGCAGCGCCGCTTCGAGCGCGGCCGGATCGTCGCGGACGATGCCGCCGTCGATCGTTTCCACGCCGAGCGTGGCGAGCATGCCGAACAGGATCGCGCGGTTGCTGTCGTAACGTCCGCCCGCGCCGAGCGGCTCGCCCGGCGCGCGCAATTCGTCGCCGGTCGACAGGCAGGCCACGCGCAAGCGCCGCCGCACCAGCACGCGATCGATGCCGAGCGAGGCCAGCAGGCCGAGGTCGGCCGGGCGCACGATGCGACCGGCGTCGAGCACGGTGGCGCCGTGGGCGAGATCCTCGCCGGCGCGCCGGCAGTTTGCGCCGCGCGCCACGGCGTTCGCCGCGAAGCGCGCGATGGCGTGTGTGCTCAGGTCGACGCGTTCCTGCGGAATCACGGTGTCGCAGCCGGCCGGCATCGGTGCGCCGGTCATGATCCGGACGCAGGCGCCGGCAGGCGTCGCACCCGGATGCGGATGGCCGGCCAGCGCGGTGCCGGCCACCGTCAACGCCAGTTCGCCGCCGTTTGCCACGGCGGCCACGAGCGCCGCGCCGTCGAACGCATAGCCGTCCATCGCCGAGTTGTCATAGGCCGGCACGTCGAGCGGCGAGGCGATCGCCTCGGCCAGCACACGGCCGAGTGCGGCGTCGAGCGCGACCGGCTCCGTGCCCTCGACCGGCGCGGCAAGGCTCAGTGCAAGCGCGCGCGCGGCATCGACGGACAAGGTTTCGGAGTTCGGAGCGGCGGGCGACGGATGCGTGGTCATGGCTGGTGAGGCGCCGCGAGGCGGACGGTTCGCGCCGGTGGGCGATGGCGTGCTGCGGCGGCAGCGGGTGCGGCGGGCCGGAATGGCCGTGCCGGCGTCATTCGCGCTCGAGGCGGGTCAATTCCTGCAAAGAATTGGCATTGTAAAACGCGCGCTCGTCGTGAAATGGCACTTCGACGGCCGTGTGGCGTGCGTACCACGCGCGCACACGCCGCTCTCCGGCCGCCAGTGCGGCGTCGAGGTCGTCGGCGAGCGCGGCGGGCACCAGCGCGAAGGTCGGCTGCGCGTGGCGCGTGCCGTCGGCGCCGATCGACAAAGCGACGGCGATCTCGGCGGCGTGCGCCTCGCGCGCGGCCAGCAGGCGCACGGCCAGGTCGAGCGGCAGATACGGCGTGTCGCATGGCGCCGTCAGCACCAGCGGCGTGGGCGCGGCGCGCAGCCCGGCCAGCAGCCCGGCGAGCGGCCCCGCGAAGCCGGGCGTCGCATCGGCCACGACGCGCGCGCCGTAGGGCTGGCCGAGCGCGAGATAGACCTCGGGGTTGCGGTTCGCGCTGATCAGGCAGGCGCTAGTTTGCGGCGCGAGCCGGCGCAGCACATGCTGCGCGAGCGGTTCGCCGTGCAGCGGTTGCAGGCCCTTGTCGACGCCGCCCATGCGCGAACCCTGGCCACCTGCGAGCAGCAGGCCGGTCAGCGTGGCGTGCCGAGCGGCACTCGGGGGCGTGGACGAATCGGAGGGCGGCACGGGCGTGGCGGAGCGGCGGTCAGCCGCCGATATAGGACATCTCGACACGCGGCGCATGGCCCTCGGCCGGCGCTTTGGCCTGGCTGGTGCCGCGCAATTGCGAATAGCGGTCGTCGCGCGCGTGCCAGATGCGCGCGATGGCGCTGGAGATTTGCGCATCGGACGCGCCGTTGCGCAGCAGCCCGCGCAGATCGTGGCCCGAGGTGCCGAACAGGCACGTGTACAGCTTGCCTTCGGTCGACAGGCGCGCGCGCGTGCAATCGCCGCAGAACGCGCGCGTCACGCTGGAGATCAGGCCGATTTCGCCGCCGCCGTCGGCGTAGGCCCAGCGCTGGGCGGTTTCACCGGGCGTGTGGGCGTCGAGCGGCACGAGCGGGAATTCGGCGTCGATGCGTTTCAACACGTCGGCTGACGGCAGCACGTCGGTCATGTTCCAGCCATTCGAGCTGCCGACGTCCATGTATTCGATGAAGCGCAGCACCACGCCGGTGTGCCGGAAGCGACGCGCCATCGGCAGGATTTCGGCGTCGTTGGTGCCGCGCTTGACCACCATGTTGACCTTGACCGGCTCCAGCCCGGCCGCCTGCGCGGCGAAGATGCCTTCGAGCACGTCGGCGCTCGCGAAATCGGCATCGTTCATGCGACGGAACAGCGTGTCGTCGAGCGCGTCGAGGCTGACGGTGACGCGCGACAGCCCGGCGTCGCGCAGGCTGCGTGCCTTGCGCGCCAGCAGCGAGCCGTTGGTCGTCAGGGTCAGGTCGAGCGGGTGGCCGTCCACCGTTTCCATTCGCGCGAGCCGTTCGATCAGGAATTCGAGGTTCTTGCGCAGCAGCGGCTCGCCGCCGGTGATGCGGATTTTCTCCACGCCGTGCGCGACGAACAGGCGCGCCGTGCGTTCCAGTTCCTCGAGCGAGAGCAGCGCGCTGTGCGGCAGAAACGGATAGTCCTTGTCGAACACGTCGCGCGGCATGCAGTAGACGCAGCGGAAGTTGCAGCGATCGGTGACCGAGATGCGCAGGTCCCGCAGCGGCCGCGCGAGCGCGTCGCGCAGCGTGCCGTTCGGAGCGAGCAGGGCGCCGGACAGATCCGGGATGCTGCTGGCGTCGATGAGCGGGATGATGCGTCGGGACATGGCGGATGAATCGGGTGCGAATTCGTGGGAACGTTCAGACGTCTATTTTAGCGGCAACGCGCCGATCGGGCCGGCGCACGGAAACCCGTAGAAAAAGAGCACAGACGGCGATGCACAGCCGCGCCTGTCAACGCTGCAAGCCGGTAGACATAAAAAAACCCGCCCTCGGAAGGGCGGGTTTGGGGGGCGAAACCCGGTGCGACTTATTGCTGCGTGTGGGTTTCGACCTGCTGCATCGGCGCCGAATCGACCGGCGGCAGCACCTTGCGTTCACGCTGGGCGCGCACCGGCGCGGCGAGGCGCGACGCGGCTTCCTGCGCGGCACGGAGCTTGTCGGCATCCGTGTTCACCCAGGTCAGGCCGGCGGCGTCCAGCGCGGCTTCGATGCCGACGGCTGCTGCGGGTGCGGCAGCCGGAGCCGGTTGCTGCGTTTCGACGGCAGCGGGCACTTGCGGCGCGACTTCAGCGACCGGAGCCGGTGCCGGTTCAGCGGCGACCTGCGCGGCCTCCACCGGAGCCGGTGCCGGAGCGGCGGCGGGCGACGCGGCCGGTTCGACGGCAGCCGGTGCTTCGGCCGGGGCCGGAACCGCTTCGACGACCGGCGCGGTTTCGACGACCGGCGCGGCTTCGGCAGCAGGCGCTTCGACCGGAGCCGGGGCTTCGCTGACCGGTTCGGCGGCGGCCGGAGCCGGTTCCGCCTGGACGGGCTCGGCGGCCGGTGCGGCTTCGACCGGTGCCGGCGTGGCCAGCACGGCCGGTTCCGGAGCCGGTTCGGTTTCGACGACCGGGGCCGGTGCGACGGCTTCCCGCGCGGCGGCAGGCGAAATCGCCGGCGCCGGGGCTTCCGGTGCTGCTGCTTCGGCCGGAGCCGGTGCGGCTTCTGCGTGTGCGGCAACGGCTTCGACCGCCACGGCGGCGGTTGCGGCCGTCACGGTTGCGACGGCGGCCACCACCGGTGCGTGCTCGGCATGACCGGCTTCGGCTTGCTCTGCGCCTTCCGAACCTTCCACGCCGTCCTGTGCGCCTGCTGCGCCTTCTTCACGATCGCGACGACCACCACGACGGCCGCGGCGGCGGCGGCGGCGTTCTTCACCGTCGCGTGCGCCGGCTTCGGCGTCGGCGGCGAAGTCCGCACCCGATGCATCCAGTTGCGCTGCGTTCTCGTCCGTCTCGGCGTGGGCTTCGCCGCGGTTGACGGTTTCGAGCGTGGCGGCGTGCGGCACGGCCTTGCGGCGTTCACCGCGCTCGCCACGTTCGCGACGTTCCTGACGCGGCGTTTCCGCTGCATCGTCGGCCGTCACGGCGCGTTCGCGCGGTTCACGATTCTCGCGCGGCTCACGGGCTTCACGGGCCTCACGCGGTTCGCGTTGTTCACGCGGCTCGCGCGGTTCGCGGACTTCGCGACCCTCACGGCCTTCGCGACCTTCACGTGCCTCGCGCGGTTCGCGGTTGCCACGGCCTTCGCGGGCCTCACGCGGTTCGCGTTGTTCGCGCGGTTCGCGGGTTTCCTTGCCTTCGCGCTCGCCGCGCGGCTGCTGCGGCTGACGGCCGCCGGTCACGGCGGGCTGGGCGTCGCGCGTGCCGGCTTGCTGGCCACGGCGGTTGCCGTTGCGGCTGCGATCGCCGCCGCGCTCACCGCGCTCGGATTTCTCGCCGCGTTCGCGGGCCGGACGGGCCGGTGCCGCTGCTTCCTTGACCGGTTCCGGTGCCGGAGCGGGCGTAGGCGCCGCGCCGAACAGGCTCTTGATCCAGCCGAAGAAACCACCGCCGGCCGGTGCGGCCACCGCGGCCGGAGCCGGGGCGGCAACCGGAGCCGGTGCGGCTTCGCGTTGCGGTGCTGCGCTCGGCGCCGGGCTGGCCGGCGTGATGCCCTTGACGGCGGCTTCCTGCTTCGGCTTCGCTTCGGTATCGCGCTTGCTGTAACCGGTTTCCGATTCCAGTTCGCGGGCCGCTTCCTCGGCCATCTTCCACGAGGCGCGCGGGTCGTCGAGGCGAGCGTCGTCGTGACGCAGGCGTTCGAGCTTGTAGTGCGGCGTATCGAGGTGCTTGTTCGGGATCAGCACGATGCCGACCTTGAAGCGCGACTCGATCTTGTTGATTTCCTGACGCTTTTCGTTCAGCAGGAAGGCCGTGACTTCGACGGGCACCTGGCAATGGATCGCCGCGGTGTTCTCCTTCATCGCCTCTTCCTGGATGATCCGCAGCACTTGCAGCGCCGAGGATTCCGTATCGCGGATGTGGCCGGTGCCGTTACAGCGCGGGCAGGTCACATGGCTGCCTTCCGACAGCGCCGGACGCAGGCGCTGACGCGACAGTTCCATCAGGCCGAAGCGCGAGATCTTGCCCATCTGCACGCGCGCACGGTCGTGCTTGAGCGCATCTTTCAGGCGTTGCTCGACTTCACGCTGGCTCTTGGCCGATTCCATGTCGATGAAATCGATCACGATCAGGCCGCCGAGGTCGCGCAGGCGCAACTGGCGCGCCACTTCATCGGCGGCTTCGAGGTTGGTGCGGGTGGCCGTTTCCTCGATGTCCGCACCCTTGGTGGCGCGGGCCGAGTTCACGTCGATCGCCACCAGCGCTTCGGTGTGGTCGATCACGATCGCGCCGCCCGAGGGCAGCGGCACCGTGCGCGAGTACGCCGTTTCGATCTGGTGTTCGATCTGGAAGCGCGAGAACAGCGGGACGTCGTCGTGGTAGCGCTTCACCTTGCCGACGTTGTCCGGCATCACGATGTCCATGAAGGCGCGGGCCTGGTCATGGATTTCGTTGGTGTCGATCAGAATTTCGCCGATATCGGGCTGGAAATAGTCCCGGATCGCGCGAATCACGAGGCTCGATTCGAGATAGATCAGCATCGGCTGGCCGTTGTGGCCGCTCTTCGACGCAGCCTCGATCGCATGCCAGAGCTGCAGCAGGTAGTTCAGGTCCCATTGCAGTTCTTCGGCGCTGCGGCCGATGCCCGCGGTGCGGGCGATCATGCTCATCCCTTCGGGGATTTCGAGCTGCGCCATGGTTTCGCGCAGTTCCTGACGCTCGTCGCCCTCGATGCGGCGCGACACGCCGCCGCCGCGCGGGTTGTTCGGCATCAGCACGAGGTAACGGCCGGCCAGCGAGATGAAGGTGGTCAGGGCGGCGCCCTTGTTGCCACGTTCTTCCTTCTCGACCTGAACGATCAGTTCCTGGCCTTCGCGCAGGGCGTCCTGGATGCGCGCGGAGCGCATGTCGACGCCGTCGCGGAAGTACTGGCGCGCGACTTCCTTGAACGGCAGGAAGCCGTGGCGATCTTCGCCGTAGTTGACGAAGCACGCTTCGAGCGAGGGCTCGATGCGCGTGATCACGCCCTTGTAGATATTGCCTTTGCGCTGTTCGCGGCCGGCGGTTTCGATGTCGATGTCGATGAGCTTCTGCCCATCGACGATGGCGACGCGCAGTTCTTCCTGCTGCGTCGCATTGAACAGCATGCGTTTCATTGAACGACTCCAGGCGGCGCTGCCGGCGGCGCGTTTCGCTTGTCAGGCGGAACGCGTGCGAAGACAGGCCGCGCCTTGTTGTGTTGTCACAAGCACGCTGGAGCGGGAACGATGGCGGGAGAATTGCCTGATCAGGCGCGGGCCGATACGACCGGCCGGCAGCCAGGGGCACCTGCGAATGCGGCTTCAAAGCACGGATGACCACTCCGCGCGCCATGCGGCGCGCTAAGCCTGTAACCGGGCAATGCCACGCAGTACGCGGCGCAAGTTGCGCGCGACGCTGCTGGGCGGCATGTGCTGCGGCCAGGCCGCAGCGGGGAGTATCGAATCCAGCCCGACTTTCCCGCCTGGGGTGTTCTACCCTGGTTTGACGTCGCCGGCTTCGCACGCTTCGCGAAACCTGGGGTGGCGCACGCCGTCATAATCGCAACCGGCAGCGCGGCCGGCCTGAATCGTGCCGGTCTGCCGCTGCCAATTAAATTCTTTTTGTCCAACATTCCGTTACCGCGGCACGCTTCCGACCGAATCCGCCTGTGGGCGCGATCCTTGCCGGGATGAAGTGCCGTGCGTGCAACTTTTGCTGCTTCTCTTTTATGCAAGGGTGAGCAGCAGACCCCTGGCGCAAGTAAAATAGCGGTTTGCGCTTGCGCCCTTCGCAATCCGCCCGAAACCGGCCGATCCGGCCGCACGCAGCGGAAAGCTCGGCAAAATTATATTCAGTATGAATGAGTTAGGCAAAATATCCCAGAAATCGGTCGAGAGCGGTCAGGTTTCCATGGTCGAGATCGGTGATGATTCTGCCGGTCAACGTATCGACAACTTCCTGTTGCGCGTCTGTAAGGGCGTGCCAAAAAGTCACATCTATCGCATCCTGCGCAGTGGCGAGGTTCGTGTCAACAAGGGCCGGATCGATGCCCAGTATCGGCTGGCCTATGGCGACGTCGTGCGAATTCCGCCGATCCGGCTCGCCACACCGGATGCCGCGCAAGAGTCCGCCCCGGTGCCGGCCGCCGAATTCGAGATCCTGTTCGAGGACGACGCGATGGTCGTCATCAACAAGCCGGCCGGTGTGGCGGTGCACGGCGGCAGCGGCGTATCGTTCGGCGTGATCGAGCAAATGCGCGCGGCACGGCCCACGGCCAAGTTCCTTGAACTGGTGCATCGGCTCGACCGCGAAACCTCGGGCATCCTGATGCTGGCCAAGAAGCGCTCGGCACTGGTCGGGCTGCACGAGCAGATCCGCGAAAATCGCATGGACAAGCGTTACTACGCCTGCGGCCATGGCGAGTGGGCGCCCGACTGGGGGCGCCGGCGGGCCGTCAAGGCGCCGCTGTTCAAGTATTTGACGCCCGACGGCGAGCGCCGCGTGCGCGTGCAGGACGACGGCGTGTCGTCGCACACCGTGTTCAACCTGATCGACAGTTGGCCCGGCTATGCATTTCTCGAAGCGGAGCTGAAAACGGGTCGGACCCACCAGATCCGCGTACACTTGGCCCACCTTGGGCTGCCGATCGCCGGCGACGCGAAGTACGGCGATTTCGCCCTGAACAAGGCGTTGGCGCGTGCGAACGCGCGCCCTTCGCTGAAGCGCATGTTCCTGCACGCCTATCGCCTGAAGCTCGTGCATCCGCTGTCCGGCGACACGCTGCAGTTCGACGCGCCGCTGCCCGACGAATGCCGGCGCTTTCTCGACCAACTCAACGAACTGCGCGCTTCCGGCGCATGAACCGCATGTCCCGACAGCAATTTGACCTGATCGTTTTCGACTGGGATGGCACGCTGATGGATTCGACGGCGCACATCGCGCTGAGCATCCAGGCGGCCTGCCGCGATCTCGGCCTGCCGGCGCCGTCCGACGACGCCGCGCGCTACGTGATCGGCCTCGGCCTGCGTGACGCGCTGGCGATCGCCGCGCCCACGCTCGATCCGTCCCACTACGCGAAGCTCGCCGAGCGGTACCGGTTCCACTATCTGGTGAAGGATCAGCGCATCGAGCTGTTCGCCGGCGTGCGCGAGATGCTCGAAGAGTTGCGCGACACCGGCTACCTGTTGGCCGTGGCCACCGGCAAGGGCCGCGTGGGCCTGAACCGCGCGCTCGACGAAACCAAGCTCACGCGCTTTTTCGATGGCACGCGCTGCGCCGACGAAACCTTCTCCAAGCCGCATCCGGCCATGCTGCACGAACTGAGCCGCGAACTGGGGCAGGATCTGGCGCGCACCGTCATGATCGGCGACACCACCCACGATCTGCAGATGGCGGCCAGCGCCGGCGCGGCCGGTATCGGCGTTGCCTACGGTGCGCATCCGGCCGAATCGCTGGCGGCGCTGTCGCCGCGTTTTCTTGCCGACGATGTCGGCGCGCTGGCCGGCTGGCTGCGCGAACACGCATGAGCGGCGAGGCCGTATTCGTCTGCGCGTCGGCCGCCCTCGTCGACGGCGGCGCGGGCATCCGGGTGCCGGCCACGTTGCGCGGCGAGGCGGTCGTGGTGTTCTTCGTGCGCTACGACGGCCGTGCCTACGGCTACCTGAACCGCTGCGCGCATGTGCCGATGGAGCTGGACTGGAACGAGGGCCAGTTCTTCGAATCGTCCGGCCTCTATCTGATGTGCGCCACCCATGGCGCGATCTACACCCCCGATACCGGCAAATGCGTCGGCGGGCCGTGCCGCGGCGCGCGGCTGCGGGCCGTCGAGGTGGACGAGCGCGATGCGCCCGAGGGCCGCGCCGTCTACTGGCTGCCCGACGCCGAGCTGCTGCCGCAGGCTTCCTGACCGATTTCCCGACCCTCACTGGCTTCCCGCATGACCGACCAAACGACTCCCCCCGATGCACCCGGCGCCGAGCGTGACGCAGGCCGCCAACCGCTGCACGAGCCCACCTGGGAGCGCACCGCGCTCGAACGCATTGCAATGGCCGCGATCGTCGAGCAGCGCGCGGCGCGCCGCTGGCGGATCGGCTTCCGTTTCCTGTGGCTCGTGGTGGTGATCGGGCTGGTGTTCGCGATCTTCGATTTTTCCAACGACGGCAAGCTGTCGAGCAGCCGTCACACGGCGCTCGTGACGATCGACGGCGAAATCGCCGCCGGCACCAACGCCAACGCGGAAGACATCAATTCGTCGCTCGACGACGCGTTCTCCGATTCGGGCACGGTCGGCGTGGTGTTGCGCATCAACAGCCCGGGCGGCAGCCCGGTGCAGGCCGGCATCGTCTACGACGAGATCCACCGGCTGCGCAAGAAATACCCGGCCAAGCCGCTCTACGTGGTGGTCAGCGACATGTGCGCCTCGGGCGGTTACTACATCGCAGCGGCGGCCGATCGCATCTACGTCAATCAGGCCAGCATCGTCGGCTCGATCGGCGTGCTGATGGACGGCTTCGGCTTCACGGGGCTGATGGACAAGCTCGGCGTCCAGCGCCGCCTGCACACATCGGGCGAGAACAAGGGCTTCTTCGATCCGTTCTCGCCGGAAACGCCGAAGATGGACGCGCACGCGCAGGAGATGCTCGACGAGATCCACGCGCAGTTCATCAAGGCCGTGAAGGATGGCCGCGGCAAGCGCCTGCACGATTCGCCGGATCTGTTCTCGGGCCTGTTCTGGACTGGCGCGAAGAGCGTCGAACTGGGGCTGGCCGACGGCTTCGGCACCACCGACAGCGTCGCGCGCGACGTGCTGAAGGCGCCCGATATCGTCGATTACACAGTCAAGGAAAGCCTCGGCAACCGCGTGGCGCGCAAGTTCGGCGCGGCGATCGGGGGCGGGGCGGTGAAGTCGGCGCTGTCGGCGGGCGGCATCACGCTGCGCTGATCGCCGGCAATGCGTTTGGCCGGACCGCGTCAGCGCGCCCGGCCAAACGCGTCAGTTCGCCAGCAACAGGAAGATCGCGGGCCGTTTCTGCAGATTTGGCGCCGGTTTCTTCTTCCAGTCGGCCGCGCTGCGGCTGACGATGGTTTCCGTCTCCAGCGTCAGGTCGGCCGCCACGCAGATCAACGTGGACGGCGCGCAGGTCGCGATCAGCGTCTCCAGCATCGCCTGGTTGCGGTACGGCGTCTCGATGAAAATCTCCGTTTCCCTGCCTTTGCGCGATTGCTGTTCGAGCTCGCGCAGCCGTTTGGCGCGCGCGGCGGCATCGACCGGCAGGTAGCCGTGAAACGCGAAGGTCTGGCCGTTCAGGCCCGAGGCCATCAACGCCAGCAGGATCGAGCTGGGGCCGACCAGCGGCACCACCTTCACGCCGCGCTCGTGGGCGCGGCGCACCAGCAGCGCGCCCGGATCGGCGACGGCGGGGCAGCCCGCCTCCGACACCAGCCCGGCGTCTGCGCCGGCCAGGATCGGCGCGAGCAGGCGCTCGATCTCGCCGGCCGGCGTCTTGACGTTCAACTCGCGGATCTCGATTTCCTGGATCGGCCGTTCGACGCCGACTTTCTTCAGGAACACGCGGGTGGTCTTGGCGTTCTCGCCGATGTAATAACCGAGCGAGGCGGCGCGCGCCTGCACGGCCGCGGGCAACACGGCGGCCAGCATCGCGTCATCGCCGTCGCCGAGCGTGTTCGGGATCAGATACAGCGTACCGGCGCTCATGCCCGCACCTCCGCGCCGACCAGCGGCAGGCCCGCTTCGCGCAACATGCGCGTCAGCGCGATCAGCGGCAGGCCGATCAGCGCGGTCGGGTCGTTTGAATCGATCGCGTCGAGCAGGGCGATGCCGAGCCCTTCCGATTTCGCGCTGCCGGCCACGTCGTAGGGCGTTTCGGCGCGCAGGTAGGCATCGAGTTCGGCGTCGGACAGCGAGCGAAAGCGCACGCGCGTGATCACGTCCTCGATCTGCGTGTGGCCGTTGCGGCTGTCGAAAACGCATAGGGCGCTATGAAATTCGACTTCGCGACCGCGCATCGCCTGCAATTGTTCGAGCGCGCGTTCGTGGTTGCCCGGTTTGCCGATCTGGCGGCCGTCGAAGGTGGCGACCTGGTCGGAGCCGATCACGATCGCGCCGTCGGGCGCATCGAGCTGACCGGCGACGGCGCGCGCCTTGGCGGCGGCGAGCCGCAGCGCAGTGTCGGCCGGTGTTTCGCCGTCTTGCGGGGTTTCGTCGAGATCGGGTGTGACGACATCGAACGGGATTTTCAGGCGTTCGAGCAGTTCGCGCCGGTAGCGCGAACTGGACGCCAGGATCAGCCTGGGCGGGCGGGAAAACGTGGTCATCATGGGGCGTCGGAAGCGGCGTCGCGGGCTTGCGCAGCGCGGCAGGTTAAGTGATTGACTCGAAAAGATAAAACGGATATAGTTTTGCGCTTTTCATCGGCAGCGATGCTGATCGGTTCGATCGATCGGCGCAAGGGCCCGAGCGGCAAAGCGGCCAGGCCTGTGTCTCGGTCCGCCGGTCGATTCGGGTTCGGCGATGTCGGCAAAAGCAAGGTGAAAGCCAAGCGAACAACGCGGGAGCGCACATGAATTCCTCTTCTGGCAAACCTGCGGTGTCGCTCGATCCGCATCTCGTCGACCTGTTCGAATTCGCCCGCAGCGGGCGGCAATCGGCAGGCGCGGTGCGGCTCTCGCAACTGCCGCGCATGTTAAACGAAGTGCCGGCCGACGCGCCAGACCGCGACACCACGTTCACGTGGCAGGTGGAAGGCTCGACGCAAGCGGAACTGCAGGAAGACGGCAGCGAGCTGGCCCAGCCGTATCTGCGCCTCGCGCTGCACGGCACCGCGTGGCTCGGATGCCAGCGCTGCATGGCCCCGTATCAGCAGGCCTTCGATGTCGACATGCTGTATCGAATTGTTGCAACCGAAGAAGAAGCGGAAGCCATTCCGCTCGATGAGACCGATGAAGTCGATGTGATCGTGGGTTCGCGCCAGTTCGATCTCGTCGACTTGATCGAGGAAGAGCTGTTGCTCTCGTTGCCGCTCGTTCCGAAGCACGAAAGCTGTCCGTCGGTTCACGAAAGTCTCGTATCGGGGGTGAGCGGTCCCGCCACCGATACCGAGGATCTCGATGAAGAATCCGAAGGCGGCGAGGTGCCCGGCGATGAGCGGCCCAATCCGTTCGCGGCGCTCGAAGCGCTGAAGCGGGACGGCGACAAGAAACACTGACGTAGGTGGAGCACGGGAAGGCGTCGGGCGGGAGTGCCTGGATGGATAGCGCCGATTCGGGCTGTGTTAGAATCCGGAAAATTTTTAGGAGTTAGTCATGGCAGTTCAGCAAAACAAGAAGTCGCCGTCGAAGCGCGGCATGCACCGTTCGCACGATTTCCTGACGACGACGCCCCTGGCCGTCGAGCCGAGCACGGGTGAAGTGCATATGCGTCACCACATCAGCCCGAACGGCTACTATCGCGGCAAGAAAGTCGTCAAGACGAAGAACGACTAAGCACCTTGCGTCGCGCCCGCCCGCACCATTGCAGGGGGACACGCGTGACGCCCGGTTCGCTTGACACTTTCCTGGCTCAACAAGAAGGCGGCATTCAACTGCCGCTTTTTTGTGCCTGAAATTCGTCGCACTCCATGACAGTAAAGCTCACGATCGATTGCATGGGAGGCGACCACGGCCCGTCCGTGACCGTTCCCGCGGCAGTCAAGTTTGTCCGTGCGCATCCCGATGCGCACCTGATGCTGGTCGGCCTCGATTCGGCCATCCGCTCCCAGCTGAAGAAGCTCAAGGCGCTCGACGATCCTTCGCTGTCGATCGTCGCGGCGACCGAAGTGGTGGCGATGGACGATCCCGTCGAAGTCGCGCTGCGCAGGAAGAAAGATTCCTCGATGCGCGTCGCGCTCAATCACGTCAAGGACGGCGCCGCCCAGGCCTGCATCTCGGCCGGCAACACCGGTGCGTTGATGGCCGTGTCGCGCTACGTGCTCAAGACGCTGCCCGGCATCGAACGGCCCGCCATCGCCTCGGCGCTGCCGAATCCGTCCGGCTACACGATGATGCTCGACCTCGGCGCCAACGTCGATTGCGAGCCTCAGCACCTTCTCCAGTTCGCCGAAATGGGGCACGCGCTGGTCGCCGCCCTCGAAGGCAAGGAGCGCCCGAGCATCGGCCTGCTCAACATCGGCGAAGAGGTGATCAAGGGCAACGAGACCATCAAGCGCGCCGGCGAGCTGCTGCGTACCAGCACGCTCAATTTCCGCGGCAACGTGGAAGGCAACGACATCTACAAGGGCACGGTCGACGTGATCGTTTGCGACGGTTTCGTCGGCAATGTCGCCCTGAAGACGTCCGAAGGCCTCGCGCAGATGCTCGCCAACATCATCAAGGAAGAGTTCAGCCGTTCGCTCCCCAGCAAGCTGATGGCGATCCTCGCGCTGCCGGTGCTGATGCGCTTCAAGAAGCGCGTCGACCACCGCCAATACAACGGCGCGGCGCTGCTCGGCCTGCGCGGCCTGGTGATCAAGAGCCACGGTTCCGCCGATGCCTACGCGTTTGAGTGGGCTATCAAACGCGGGTATGATGCGGTCAAAAATGGCGTGCTGGAGCGCCTTTCCCGGGCCATGGCGGAAAACGCGATGCCGCTTGGCGAAAGCGGTCACGACGCGGGCGGGGCCGGTCAGGCAGCACCGTCTGCAGGCCAGCAGGCCGAACCTTCTGCCGGTTTGTCCTCCAAAGCATAAATGGCCCAATCGACTCTCTATTCCCGCGTGCTCGGCACGGGCAGCTACCTGCCGCCCAACCGCGTCACGAATCAGGCGCTCGCCGACCGCCTCGCGAAAGACGGCATCGAAACCAGCGATGAATGGATCGTCGCGCGCACCGGCATCCATACGCGCCATTTCGCCGATCCCGACGTCACGACCAGCGATCTCGCCCTGATCGCCGCGCAGCGCGCGATCGAAGCGGCCGATATCGATCCGCAGTCGATCGACCTGATCATCGTCGCCACCTCCACACCCGATTTCGTCTTTCCCAGCACCGCCTGCCTGCTGCAGAACAAGCTCGGCATCCGCAACGGCGGCGCCGCGTTCGACGTGCAGGCCGTGTGCTCGGGTTTCGCCTATGCGCTGGCGACGGCCGACAGCTTCATCCGCAGCGGCCAGCATCGCAACGCGCTGGTGATCGGCGCCGAAACCTTCTCGCGCATCCTCGATTTCAAGGACCGCACCACCTGCGTGCTGTTCGGCGACGGCGCCGGCGCGGTCGTGCTGTCCGCCTCGGAAGAGCCGGGCATCCTCGGCAGCGCACTGCACGCCGACGGCAGCTACTCGCACATCCTCTGCACGCCGGGCAACGTGAACGGCGGCGTGATCGCGGGCAGCGCGTTTCTTCACATGGACGGCCAGGCGGTGTTCAAGCTCGCCGTGAACGTGCTGGAGAAGGTGGCCGTGGAAGCGCTGGAGAAGGCGAATCTGACGCCCGACCAGGTCGATTGGCTGATTCCGCACCAGGCGAATATCCGTATCATGACCAGCACTTGCCGCAAGCTCGGCTTGCCGCAGGAGCGCATGGTCGTCACCGTCGGCGAACACGGCAACACGTCCGCCGCATCGATCCCGCTCGCGTTCGACGTGGCGGTGCGCGACGGCCGCATCCAGCGCGGCCAGACCGTGCTGGTCGAAGGCGTCGGCGGCGGCTTCACGTGGGGCGCATCGGTGTTCCGCTTCTGAGCGGAGCCGCGCTTCACCGGGCGCGCCCAGGCCGGCGCGTCGTTCGAACGAATCAAACGAGGACGAGATGAAATTTGCATTTGTTTTTCCGGGGCAGGGTTCGCAAGCGGTCGGCATGCTCAACGCATTCGCCGAGCTCGCCGTGGTGCGCGAAACGGTCCAGGAGGCGTCCGATGCGCTGAACCAGGATCTCGGCAAGCTGATCGCCGAAGGCCCGGCCGAAGAACTGAACCTCACCACCAACACGCAGCCCGTGATGCTGACGGCCGCCTACGCGTGCTATCGCGCCTGGCAACAGGCCGGCGGCCCGGCGCCGTCGATCGTCGCGGGCCATAGCCTTGGCGAATACACGGCGCTGGTCGCCTCGGGCGCGCTCGCGTTTCGCGACGCCGTGCCGTTGGTGCGTTTCCGCGCACAGGCCATGCAAAGCGCCGTGCCGGTCGGCGAGGGCGGCATGGCCGCGATCCTCGGCCTCGACGACGACACGGTGCGCGCGGTGTGCGCCGAGGCGTCGGTGGCCGGCGTGGTCGAAGCCGTCAATTTCAACGCACCCGCGCAGGTCGTGATCGCCGGCACCAAGGCCGCGGTCGAGAAGGCCTGCGAAGTCGCCAAGGCGAAGGGCGCGAAGCGCGCGCTGCCGCTGGCGGTGTCGGCGCCGTTCCATTCGTCGCTGCTCAAGCCGGCCTCGGATCAACTGCGCGACTACCTGGCCGGCGTCACGATCGCCGCGCCGCATATTCCCGTGGTCAACAACATCGACGTTGCCGTCGTGTCGGATCCGGCCGCCATCAAGGATGCGCTGGTGCGCCAGGCGGCAGGCCCGGTGCGCTGGGTCGAATGCGTCCGGCATATCGCGGGCACGGGCGTCACGCATCTGGTCGAATGCGGGCCGGGCAAGGTGCTGATGGGCCTGACCAAGCGCATCGATGGCGAACTGATGGGCGCTGCCGTGTACGATCCGGCGACGCTCGACGACGTGCTCAAGCTCGTCACCGCCTGACGCATTCCGATTCATCCGATTCACGGAACAACATGGACAAGACTCTCGACAAACAGGTGGCGATCGTCACCGGCGCGTCGCGCGGCATCGGTCGGGCGATCGCGCTCGAACTCGCACGCCAGGGCGCGACGGTGATCGGCACGGCCACCAGCGAAGCGGGCGCCGAAGGCATCGGCGCGGCGCTCGGCGAAGCCGGCCTGGCCGGCCGCGGTGCGGTGCTGAACGTAAACGACGCCGCGTCGAGCGATGCGCTGATCGATTCCGTCGTCAAGGAATTCGGCCGTCTCGACATCCTCGTCAACAATGCCGGCATCACCCAGGATCAACTGGCGATGCGCATGAAGGACGACGACTGGGACGCCGTGATCGACACCAACCTGAAATCGGTGTTCCGCCTGTCGCGCGGCGTGCTGCGCCCGATGATGAAGGCCCGTGGCGGCCGCATCATCAACATCACGTCGGTGGTGGGCTCGCTCGGCAATCCGGGCCAGGCCAACTACGCGGCCGCCAAGGCCGGCGTGGCCGGCCTCACACGTGCGCTGGCACGTGAAATCGGCAGCCGCGGCATCACCGTCAATTGCGTGGCGCCGGGCTTCATCGATACCGACATGACCAAGTCGCTGCCCGAAGAACAGCAGGCCGCACTGAAAACCCAGATTCCGCTCGGGCGCCTCGGCAGCACCGACGATATCGCTCACGCCGTCGCGTTCCTCGCCTCGCCGCTCGCCGGGTATATCACCGGCACGACGCTGCATGTGAACGGCGGTATGTACATGTCGTAACGGAATTCGTTTACCATCCGCGCCGTATGTCGGATGGAGGCGCTGTCGGCGCCTGTCGAACCGCAATGCCGGCGCGCATTTTTGGAGGCATCAAACCTGATAAAATGCGCGCACTTGTAAATCTCAAACTTCCCTCGGAGGGGTAATGGACAACATCGAACAACGTGTCAAGAAGATCGTCGCCGAGCAACTGGGCGTGGCCGAAGGCGAAATCAAGAACGAAGCTTCGTTCGTGAACGACCTCGGCGCAGACTCGCTCGACACCGTCGAGCTGGTGATGGCGCTCGAAGACGAGTTCGGCATGGAAATCCCGGACGAAGAGGCCGAAAAGATCACGACGGTTCAGCAAGCGATCGACTACGCTCGCGCGAACGTCAAGGCCTAACCAAGGCAACGCCACTTGCAACGTTGTCGAAACGCTGCATGGGCGCCAGATCTCGCCGCCGGCACGCTTGCCGGCCGCGCTAACAGCCACAGGGCTCGCAGGGCTGGTTCCTGCGGCCCCTGTGGCTTCTGTTTTTGTCATCCTATGGAAAAGAGGGTACCGTGAGCCGCCGTCGAGTTGTTGTTACAGGCCTTGGGCTGATCTCGCCTGTTGGCAATAATGTTGCCGACGGGTGGGCCAATCTCGTCGCCGGGAAGTCCGGCATTGCCAACATCACCAAGTTCGATGCAACGAACTACTCGACCCGCTTTGCGGGCGAGGTGAAAGGCTTCAACGTCGAAGACTACCTGCCCGCGAAAGAAGCGCGTCACATGGATACCTTCATCCATTACGGCATCGCGGCAGGCATGCAGGCCATGAAGGACTGCGGCCTGGAAGTGAACGAGGAAAACGCCGAGCGCATCGGCGTGATCGTCGGCTCGGGCATCGGCGGTCTGCCGATGATCGAAGTCACGCAAACCGAGCTGCTGAACCGCGGCCCGCGCCGGATTTCGCCGTTCTTCGTACCGGCCTCGATCATCAACATGATCTCGGGCCATCTGTCGATCAAGTTCGGTCTGAAAGGCCCGAATCTCGCCATCGTGACGGCCTGTACCACCGGCCTGCACTGCATCGGCGAGGCCTCGCGCATGATCGAATACGGCGACGCCGACGTGATGATCGCGGGCGGCGCGGAAGCCACCGTGTCGCCGCTCGGCATCGGCGGCTTCGCGGCCGCGCGTGCGTTGTCGCAGCGCAACGACGATCCGGCGACGGCGAGCCGTCCGTGGGACAAGGATCGCGACGGCTTCGTGCTCGGCGAAGGTGCGGGCGTGATGGTGCTCGAGGAGTACGAGCACGCCAAGGCACGCGGCGCGAAGATCTACGCCGAAATCAGCGGCTACGGCATGAGCGGCGACGCTTATCACATGACCGCACCGCTCGAAGACGGCGACGGCGCCCGCCGCTGCATGCTGGCTGCGCTGCGCAACGCCGGCATCAACGTCGATCAGGTCGATTACCTGAACGCGCACGGCACGTCGACGCAACTCGGCGATCTGGCCGAAACGACCGGTATCAAGCGTGCGTTCGGCGATCGCGCCAAGCAGATGGTGGTCAACTCGACGAAGTCGATGACGGGCCACTTGCTGGGCGGGGCGGGCGGCCTCGAATCGGTGTTCACGGTGCTTGCCGTGCACAACCAGGTGTCGCCGCCGACCATCAACATCTTCGATCAGGATCCGGCATGCGATCTCGATTACTGCGCGAACGAAGCGCGCGACATGAAGATTGATGTCGCGCTGAAGAACTCCTTCGGCTTTGGCGGGACTAACGGCACGCTGGTTTTCAAGCGCGCC